>NZ_JBHXRU010000053.1:0-44049 GCF_042716255.1 Streptomyces sp. NPDC058662
CGGCAGCGTCGTCACCCTCGTCACGCCCAACCAGCGCCGCGACATGACCCGCCTCATGCTCGCCGCGGGCGTCACCGCGCAGACCACCCAGGTCCGCTCCGGCGAAGAGGCCCTCAACCGCATCACCGGCGCCCAGGCCCCCTCCGGGATCCCGGTCACCATCACCGCGCCGGTCTCCGACCGACCCAAGCGCAGCACCAGCTCGCAGCGCGGACGCCGCAGCCGGCCCGCCCAGGAGCGCCGTCGCAGCTCCGGCCTGGCCGCCTGAGACCACGCGGCCCCGCCCGCCCGGCGCGGAACCGGACCCAGCGGTCCGGCCCGCGCCGGGCGGGGCGACCGCCGTGGCCGCGGCCACGGCCCCCTCGTCACCGCCCCTCCCCGTCTGTGAGGCATCATGCGTTTCGTCATCGCCCGGTACCCCTTCGACCTTGAGAAGAGCGAGGTGGCGGAGGCCATGAAGGGCATCAAGGCCGAGCCCGTCACCGGGGCGTCCGTCACGATCGGCCGCCGTTCGTACCCCGTCAAGCAGGTCGGCGAGGTCATCACCCGGCAGGACCGGCGCGACTTCACCGCGGCCGAGGTCACCCGGGCGCTGACCCGTCTCGGCTTCACCTGCCGCGACCTGGCGGCGCCCGTCCCGGCGCCCGTCCGCACTCCCCTCCAGGAGGCGCAGGCCATGCTCGGAACTCCGGCCGACGCCTGAGCGCGCTTGCTAAAGTTCCTGCCCATGTCGACCCCTGACGACCTGCTCACCGACCTCGCTGCCATGGTCGAGTCGGAGCAGACCAACCAGATGTCCCTCACCGTCGTCGTCCACGGCGCCGTCATCACCGGCCGCCTCGCCCCCGAACGCGTCTGGCGCGAGCGGGTGGCCGAAGTCCTGCGCGACTCGGAGCGGTTGGCCCCGTTCGCCGGCATCTTCGAGGCCTCCGGCGCGTCGGACCGGACCGTGACCCCCGCCGGGGCCCCGTCCCACCTGCACTTCCACGTGGCACGCATCCTCCAGGGCACCTTGGGCATCCCGGAGACCGGCGGTATGTACCGGATCGCCGTGAAGGACGTCGGGGCGTGGACCGTGGGGGATTTCAGCTACTCCGACAAGTGACGCCCCCCGGACCGGACTTCGGGCCTCGGTCCGGTCCCGGGGGTCCGCCGGCTACGGTGCGGCCAGTGCCCGCAGGGCCGTGTTGAGCTCCAGCACGTTGACGCGGGGCTCGCCCAGGAAGCCGAGGGTGCGGCCCTCGGTGTGGTCCCGTACCAAGGTCTCGACCTGCCGTACGGCGAGGCCGTTCCGCTCGGCGACCCGGTGGACCTGGAGTTCGGCGTAGGCCGGTGAGATGTGCGGGTCGAGGCCGGATCCGGAGGAGGTCACCGCGTCGGCGGGGACCCACGACGGCTGCGGCGTGTAGCCGGGCACCGTGTTGTCGGCCAGCACCCTCGCCCTGGCCCCGGCCACCGCCGCGATGAGGTCCGGGTTGTCGGCCGCCTTGTTGGAGGCGCCCGAGACCAGCAGGCCGTACCGCGTGTTCTCGGTGTTGGCGGAGAGTCCCGCCGAGGGCCGGGGCTGGAACCAGCGCAGGTCTCCCCCGTACCGCTGCCCGATCAGGGCGGACCCGACGACCCGGCCGCCGCTGTCCTCGATCCGCGAGCCGTTGGCCCGGTCGGGGAAGGCTGCCTGGGCGATGCCGGTGACGGCGAGGGGGTAGAGCACCCCGCACAGGGCGGTCAGGACGAGGAGGGCGCGCAGTCCGGCGCCGAGGAGACGGGCGGTGCTGGACACCGAGTTGTTCATGGCGGGTCACCCAATGCCGGGGATGAGGGAGATGGCGAGGTCGATGAGCTTGATGCCGGCGAACGGGGCGAGCAGGCCGCCGAGTCCGTAGAGGGCGAGGTTGCGGCGGAGCATGCTCTCGGCGCTGGAGGGCCGGTACCGGACTCCCCGGAGGGCGAGCGGTACCAGGGCGATGATGACGAGCGCGTTGAAGACGACGGCCGACAGGATCGCCGACTGCGGTGAGTGCAGGCCCATGACGTTGAGCCTGTCGAGTCCGGGGTACGCCGCGGTGAACATGGCCGGGATGATCGCGAAGTACTTCGCGACGTCGTTGGCGATCGAGAACGTGGTGAGGGCTCCCCGGGTGATCAGGAGCTGCTTGCCGATCTCGACGATCTCGATGAGCTTGGTGGGGTCGGAGTCCAGGTCCACCATGTTCCCGGCCTCCTTGGCGGCGGAGGTGCCGGTGTTCATGGCGACGCCGACGTCCGCCTGGGCGAGGGCGGGGGCGTCGTTGGTGCCGTCGCCGGTCATCGCGACGAGCTTGCCGCCGGCCTGTTCGCGCTTGATGAGGGCCATCTTGTCCTCGGGGGTGGCCTCGGCGAGGTAGTCGTCGACGCCCGCCTCCTGTGCGATGGCCCTGGCCGTCAGGGGGTTGTCGCCCGTGATCATGACGGTCTTGATGCCCATGCGGCGCAGTTCCTCGAACCGCTCGCGCATCCCGCTCTTGACGACGTCCTTGAGGTGGACGGCGCCCAGGATCCGGGCGCCCCGCGCGTCGTTGACGGCGACCAGCAGCGGGGTGCCGCCGGCTTCGGAGATCCGCGCCGCGAGGGGCTCCGCGTCGTCGGCGACGCGGCCGCCCTGTTCCCGTACCCAGGTGAGGACGGAGCCGGCGGCGCCCTTGCGGGTCTGCCGGCCGTCCACGTCGACGCCGGACATGCGGTTCCGGGCGGTGAAGGCGATCCACTCGGCGTGGGCGAGCTCGCGCCGGTGGCGGGCGCGCAGCCCGTACTCCTGCGTCGCCAGGGCCACGACGGACCGGCCCTCGGGGGTCTCGTCGGCCAGCGAGGACAGCTGGGCGGCGGCGGCGAGTTCGGCGGCGGTGGCGCCCCGGACGGGGATGAACGCCGACGCCTGCCGGTTGCCCAGGGTGATGGTGCCCGTCTTGTCGAGCAGCAGGGTCGAGACGTCACCGGCGGCCTCGACCGCCCGGCCGCTCATCGCCAGGACGTTGCGCTGGACGAGCCGGTCCATGCCGGCGATACCGATCGCGGACAGCAGGGCGCCGATCGTGGTCGGGATCAGGCAGACCAGCAGGGCGGTCAGCACGATCAGCGACTGTTCGGCGCCGGCGTACATCGCGAAGGGCTGCAATGTCACCACGGCCAGCAGGAAGACGACGGTGAGGGACGCCAGCAGGATGTTGAGGGCGGTCTCGTTGGGGGTCTTCTGCCGGGACGCGCCCTCGACCAGGCTGATCATGCGGTCGATGAAGGTCTCGCCGGGCTTCGCCGTGATCGAGACGACGATCCGGTCGGACAGCACCTTGGTGCCGCCGGTGACGGCCGAGCGGTCGCCGCCGGACTCCCGGATGACGGGGGCGGACTCGCCGGTGATGGCCGACTCGTCCACGGAGGCGACGCCCTCGACGACGTCGCCGTCCCCCGGGACGGTGTCGCCGGCCTCGCAGACCACCAGGTCGCCGATCCGCAGCTCCGTGCCCGCGACCCGCTCCTCGCCCCCCGCGGCCAGGCGGCGGGCCACGGTGTCGGTCCTGGCCCGGCGCAGGGTCTCGGCCTGGGCCTTCCCGCGGCCCTCCGCGACGGCCTCCGCGAGGTTCGCGAAGATCACGGTCAGCCACAGCCAGGCGGTGACGGCCCAGCCGAACCAGTCGGCGGGGTCGCGGAGCGCGAGCACGGTGGTCAGTACGGAGCCGACCTCGACGACGAACATGACCGGCGAGGCGACCATGACGCGCGGGTCGAGCTTGCGCAGCGCGTCCGGGAAAACCCTGACCAGCTGCCTCGGGTCGAGGAGCCCGCCGCCGCCCGCGCGGCGGGCCGGCGGCTCGTGGCCGGCCGGCGCGTCCTGGTGCGGGGCGCGGAGCGGGGTGGTGGTGCTCATGAGGCGAGCCCTTCGGCGAGCGGACCCAGCGCCAGGGCCGGGAAGTAGGTGAGGCCGGTGACGATGAGGACCACGGCGACGAGCAGGCCCGCGTAGAGCGGCTTGTCGGTGCGCAGAGTGCCCGCGGTCGCGGGGACGGGCCGCTGCTCGGCGAGCGAGCCGGCCAGCGCGAGGACGAAGACCATGGGCAGGAAGCGGCCCAGGAGCATGGCCAGGGCGGTGGTCGTGTTGAACCACGGGGTGTCGGCGCTCAGCCCGGCGAAGGCCGAGCCGTTGTTGTTCCCGGTGGAGGTGTAGGCGTAGAGGACCTCGGAGAAGCCGTGCGCGCCCGGGTTGGCCATCGAGTGGGCGGGGGTGGGCAGTGCCATCGCCGCGGCCGTGAAGCCGAGGACCACCGCGGGGGTGACGAGGATGGAGCAGGCCGCGAACTTGATCTCGCGGGTCCCGATCTTCTTCCCCAGGTACTCGGGGGTGCGGCCGACCATCAGACCGGCGATGAACACCGTGATGACCGCCATGACCAGCAGGCCGTACAGGCCCGAGCCGACGCCGCCGGGCGCGATCTCGCCCAGCTGCATCCCGAGCAGCTGGATGCCGCCGCCGAGGCCGGTGTAGGAGGAGTGGGAGGAGTTCACCGCGCCGGTGGAGGTGAGCGTCGTGGCGACCGAGAAGATCGCCGACGCGCCGATCCCGAAGCGTGTCTCCTTGCCCTCCATCGCGCCGCCGGCGGCCTGCGGCGCCGGGCCGTGGTGGGCGAACTCGGTCCACATCATCAGCGCGGTGAAGCCGAGCCAGATGGCGGCCGCCGTCGCGAGGATCGCGTAGCCCTGGCGGACCGAGCCGACCATGCGGCCGAAGGTGCGGGTGAGCGCGAAGGGGATCAGCAGGATCAGGAAGACCTCGAAGAGGTTGGAGAAGGGCGTCGGATTCTCGAAGGGGTGGGCGGAGTTGGCGTTGAAGTAGCCGCCGCCGTTGGTGCCGAGCTGCTTGACGGCCTCCTGCGAGGCCACCGCGCCGCCGTTCCACTGCTGGACGCCGCCGGCGCCCGGCCCGTTCGCGAACTGGCCGACCTCGTGGACGCCCGCGAAGTTCTGGATCACCCCGCACGCGACGAGGACGAGGGCGCCGACCACCGCGAGCGGGACCAGGATGCGGACGGTGCCGCGCACCAGGTCGGCCCAGAAGTTGCCGAGTTCGCCGGTGCGCGAGCGCGCGAAGCCCCGTACGAGGGCCACGGCGACGGCCATGCCGACGGCGGCGGACAGGAAGTTCTGCACGGCCAGGCCGCCGGTCTGCACGACGTGGCCCAGGGCCTGCTCACCGGCGTACGACTGCCAGTTGGTGTTCGTCACGAAGGACGCGGCGGTGTTGAAGGCCCGGTCGGGCTTGACGGAGGCGAAGCCGAGCGAGCCGGGGAGGGCGCCCTGGAGCCGCTGGAGCAGGTAGAGGGCGAGGACGCCGACCGCGGAGAAGGCCAGGACGGCGCGCAGGTAGGCGGGCCAGCGCATCTGCGTGTCCGGGTCGGCCCCGATCGCCCGGTAGATCCACTTCTCGGGCCGGTGGTGCCGCGTCGAGGAGTAGACGCGGGCCATGTGCTCGCCCAGGGGGCGGTACGCGAGGGCCAGTGCCGCGACGAGCGCGAGCAGTTGGAGCACCCCTGCGAGGACGGGACTCATCGGGGCTCAGAACCTCTCCGGGTACAGGACGGCGAGGACGAGGTAGCCCAGGAGGGAGACGGCCACCAGCAGACCGACGACGCTTTCGGCGCTCACAGCTTGGCCACCCCCCTGGCGATGAGGGCCACCAGCGCGAAGAGCGCGATCGTGGCGGCGACGAAGGCCGGATCGGCCATCGTGAGCTCCCGGAGGGTGTGGGGGACAGGATGCGGACACCTCCGAGTGGAACGCCTTTCCGGGGCCCCGCTCGCGCCCTTGACGGGCCCCATACGCCCGCGAACACCCCTTTTACGGCTCTCTAACGCGGGAGTCCTTCGAGGAAGCGGCGCTGGTCGGCGAGGAGGCCCGGCGGGAAGAGGGAGCGCGGCGCGAACACGGCCGTCAGGGTCAGCCGCCACGGGGACCGCTCGACCGAGGTGCGGAGCAGGGCGTGGGTGGCGCCCGGATAGCGCCGGACCGTGAGCGTGCCGGGCGCGAGCAGGGCGCGGTGGACGGCCTCCGTCTCGGCCCCGTCCACGTTCAGGTCGTCGGCGCCGGAGATGAGCAGCACCGGCACCGGAGGCATGGCCCGCAGGTCCCCGGAGGCGTCCGCGGTGTGGTTGCGGCTGATGAACGACCAGCGCTCCCGGGTGAGTTCCGGGTCGGCGCCGGGGCTCGCGCGGTACTCCTCGTACGTCGCCCCGCGCCGCAGCAGCGCCAGGGTGGCCTCCCGGGTGCGCAGGGCGGCGGCGGTGCGGTCGGCGCCGGCGCCGGCCGCGCGGAGTTCGGAGCGCAGGTGGTACTCGCCCTGGCGCTCCCAGTTCACCGCGGTCCCGACCGCGATGACGAAGCGCACGCCCGGGGCGGGGGCCCGGGCCACCACCTTGGGCAGGACCCACCCGGCCTGGCTGGCACCCCACAGGCCGATGCGGTCGGGGTCGACCTCGGGGCGGGTGCGGGCCGCCCAGGTGAGCGCGTCGAGGGTCTCGCGGGCCCGGTCGTCCATGCTCTGGCCGAGCCAGTCGGCGGGCTTGTCCAGGGAGAGCGAGGCGTAGCCGGCCCGGGCGAAGGCCTCCCAGTAGGGCCGGTAGAAGCCCTCGTGGGTGGCGTCGACCTCGCCGTCGCCGTGGACGAGGACGACGAGCGGGAAGGGGCCCGGGCCCCTGCCGACGGGGGTGGCCAGCACACCGGGCAGGTGGCGGCCGGCGGCGGGGACGGTGACGCGCTCCTCGTGGATGTCGTAGCTGTGCTGCCGGAGGACCACGGCGGTGAGGAGCAGTGCGGTGACCGTGGCGAGGGCGGTGAGGAGGAGCAGCGCGGTGCGGGTGCGAGTGCGGGTGCGGCGGGGGTGCGAGGGGGTGCGGCGGGGCGTGGGCATGGGGCTGGGCTCCAATCGCTCGGACATGGAACGATCGTAATCGCTGTGAACGTATTATGCTTGTGCGTATGACGACGGAGCGTGTGGACATCCTGCGCGGGCTGCCCGAAGGGGCCGGGGCCCGTGTCGCCGAGCTGTACTGGGAGGCCTTCGGCGCCAAACTGGGCGCCGCCCTCGGCCCCGCGGCGGCCGGGCGGGGCTACCTCGCCGAGCACCTGCACGCGGACCGAGCGGTGACCGCGCTGTCCGGCGGCCGGGTCGTGGGCGTGGCGGGCTACCAACTGGCCGGGCGCGGCCTGATCGGCGGTGACGCGGCGGCGGTCAGGGCCCGGTACGGGCGGATCGCGGGCCTGTACCGGGTGCTGCTGCTGGCCCTGCTGGAGCGCACCCCGGCGCGCGGCGAGCTGGTCATGGACGGCATCGCCGTCGACCGGGCCGAGCGGGGCCGGGGCGTCGGCGGACTGCTGCTGGCGGAGGTCGAGGCCGTGGCCGTCGGGCAGGGCTGCCGGCGGATACGGCTCGACGTGGTCGCCGAGAACCCCCGGGCCCGGGCCCTGTACGAACGGCACGGATTCCGGGCGGTGCGGGTGCGGCGGACGCCGTGGCTGCGGGACCTCCTCGGCTTCGGGGCCGTGACGACGATGCACAAGGAGCTGTGACGGTGGACGGGGAACGGGCGTCGGTACCGACGCGGATGGTGGTGCACGCGCTGGTACGGGAGGACGGGAGCGTCGACGGCGCCGAGCTGTACGAGGTCGCGGGGCTGCTCGGGATGACCGACCAGCAGGTGCGGCTGTGTGTGAAGCGGCTGGTGGCGGAGGGGCGGTTCACCGTGGAGGGGCGCGGGCGGCGGGCCGTCCTGCACCGGGCGGCGGCGGTCCCGGCACCGGCGGGAGCGGAAGCGGCGGGAGCGGGAGCGGGAGCGGTCGAAGGGCTGCCGGCGCTCGTGCCCGAGGTGGAGTTCGTGCGCTACGCCTACCGGCAGGACCGCGGCCTGGAGCCGTGGGACGGCGTCTGGCACGCCTTCGCCTTCGCGGTGCCCGAATCGGCGCGGCCGGCGCGGGACGCCCTGCGCGACGCGCTGACCGGACTGGGGGCGGCGCCGGTCCAGGGCGGCCTGTACGTGACGCCGAACGCGATCGGCCCGTACGTACGGGCCGAGGCGGCGCGCCTGGGCGTACCGGAGTCGCTGAGCTGCCTCAGTACGCGCGACCTGTCGGTCGGCGGCGCGTCCGCGCCGGCGGCCCTGGCGGAGCGCCTCTGGCCGCTGGCCGACATCGCGGCCCGCTACGAGGCCCTGCACGATCTGAGCCTGGCCGGGCCGAGCGCCCCGGACGGCGGGGCGGGGGGCGCCGCCGGGCTCGCGCACGCCGTCGCGCTGGCCGCGGCCTTCTCCGCCGCGATGCTCCCGGACCCGCTCCTGCCGCCGGAGCTGCTGCCGCGGCCGTGGCCGGGGACGGCGGCCCGTGCGGCCGCGGCCGAGGCCTGGTCCCGGCTGGCGGCCGCCGCCCCGCCCGGCGGACCGCGGCTGTTCCGCCTGTACGGCGACGCCCTGTCCTGAGCGGGGGTACGGGATGGTCCGTCCGGGTATATCCCCATGGACAGCGCGTCGACGCATCCCGTCGGAGGAGCACAGTGCCATGCACCGTACAGACCTCACAGACGTCGCGACCCACGAGGCGAAGGCCCTTTCCGTCGCCCTGTTCCGGAGGCTGGCCGACCTGCGGGAGGGCGGCGCGGAGTACTCGTACGTCCGCAACACCCTCGTGGAGCTCAACCTCAGCCTCGTGAAGTACGCCGCCCGCCGATTCCGGGGGCGCAGCGAGCCGATGGAGGACATCGTCCAGGTCGGTACGATCGGCCTGATCAAGGCGATCAACCGGTTCGACCCGGAGCGCGGGGTGGAGTTCACCTCCTTCGCGATGCCGACGATCACCGGGGAGATCAAGCGGTTCTTCCGGGACACCAGCTGGGCGGTCAAGGTTCCCCGGCGCCTCCAGGAACTGCGGATCGACACCGCCAAGGCCCACGACGCCCTGGAGCAGGACCTCGGGCGGGAGCCCACCTCGGCCGAGCTCGCCGGACGCCTGCACGTCACATCCCAGGAGCTCACCGAGGGGCTCAAGGCGGCGCACGCGTACTCCGCGCGCTCCCTGGACGCGCCGATGCAGGAGGACGGCGACCAGGACGCCTACGCGGGGCAGCCCGCCCTCGGCGAGGAGGAGACGGCGTTCGACCGGATCGAGTGCCTGGAGTCCCTCAAGCCGATGCTGGACGGGCTCCCCGAGCGCGAGCGGACGCTGCTCGCGCTGCGCTTCGGTCAGGAGCTGACGCAGTCCGAGATCGGTGAGCGGCTGGGGCTGTCCCAGATGCACGTGTCCCGGCTGCTGAACCGGACGCTGGCCCGGCTGCGTGAGGGCCTGCTCACCGATGGTCCGGACGAGCCGGACCCGCCGCTCCATCCGGAGTCGTCGTCCCGCGCGGAGTCGTCGTCCCGTCCGGGGTCGTCGTCCCGTCCGGACGCGCCGACACCTCCAGCCACACCGTCTTCCCCGGACGCCCGTCCGCGTACGGGGTCGAGCCCCAGCTCCGCGCGAGCCGTTCCAGCACGATGAGCCCGTGGCCTCCCGGCAGCGCGCGGTCGCCCGCGCGCCGGGGCCGCGGATGCTCGGGGTTGTCGTCGCTCACCTCGACGCGCAGGCGCCCGGCGGAGTGACGCAGCACGAGTTCGCGCGGGCCTCCGCCGTGCAGGCACGCGTTGGTGACCACTTCCGAGACGAGGAGCAGGACGTCGTCCTCGGCCCCGGGTGCGTCCGGCCACTGCCAGTCCGCGAGGGCCCGCCGGGTGAAGTCACGGCAGCGGCCGACCACGCCGGACGTGGCACCGCCCAGGACCAGCCTTCGCGTCTGCTCGGCCACCGGGCCTCCGTTCTCCGCGCTTCGCGCCCCGCCTACCCCCTGCGAGGGAGGTCAATCCTAGGTCCCCCGGCGTCGGGCCGGGGCGTCGCCGGCGGGTCGCGCCATCCGGCCTGTCCACATCCTGGACAACTACTCTCGTTCCATGAACGCAGAAGCCCACGCCCACGCCGCCGCGCGAGACGCGGTGAAGGACGCCGACCGCAAGCACGTCTTCCACTCCTGGTCGGCCCAGGACCTGATCGATCCGCTGGCCGTCGCCGGGGCGGAGGGCTCGTACTTCTGGGACTACCAGGGCAACCGCTACCTCGACTTCTCCAGCGCCCTCGTCTACACCAACATCGGCTACCAGCACCCCAAGGTCACGGCGGCCATCCAGGAGCAGGCGGCTCGACTGTGCACGGTCGCGCCCGGCTTCGCCGTCGACGTCCGCTCCGAGGCGGCCCGCCTCATCGCCGAGCGCACCCCCGGCGACCTGGACAAGATCTTCTTCACCAACGCCGGCGCCGAGGCCGTGGAGAACGCCGTCCGCATGGCCCGGCTGCACACCGGCCGGCCCAAGGTGCTGTCCGCGTACCGGTCGTACCACGGGGCCACCTCCGCCGCGATCAACCTGACCGGTGACGCCCGGCGCTTCGGCAACGACTCCGCGACCGCGGGCGTGGTGCACTTCTGGGGGCCCTTCGCCTACCGCTCGCCCTTCTACGCGGCGACGGAGGCCGAGGAGTGCGAGCGCGCCCTGCGCCACCTGGAGGACACCGTCGTCTTCGAGGGGCCGCAGTCGATCGCCGCGATCATCCTGGAGACCGTCGGCGGCGCCCCGGGCGTCCTGGTCCACCCGGACGGCTACCTGGCCGGGGTGCGCGAGCTCTGCGACCGCCACGGCATCGTGTTCGTCCTGGACGAGATCATGGTCGGCTTCGGGCGCACGGGGCGGTGGTTCGCATCCGAGCACTGGGGCGTCACCCCTGACCTGATCTGCTTCGCCAAGGGCGTGACCAGCGGCTACGTCCCCCTCGGCGGGGTCGCGATCTCGGCCGCCATCGCCGAGACCTTCGCCCGCCGGCCCTACCCGGGCGGGCTGACGTACTCCGGGCACGTGCTGGCCTGCGCGGCCGCCGTCGCCACCATCAACGTGATGGAGGAGGAGGGCGTCGTCGAGCAGTCCGCCCGCACCGGCGCCGAACTGCTCGGCCCCGGCCTGCGCGCGCTCGCCGAGCGCCACCCCTCCGTCGGCGAGGTGCGCGGCCTGGGCACCTTCTGGGCGCTGGAACTCGTACGGGACGCCCGTACACGGGAGCCGCTGGTCCCGTACAACGCGTCCGGAGCGGACAACGCGCCCATGGGCGAGCTCGCGGCCGCGTGCAGGAAGGGCGGCCTGTGGCCGCTCGTCGCCGGGAACCGGCTCCACGTCGCACCCGCGTGCAACATCGCGCCCGAGGACGTCGCCAAGGGGCTCGCGATCCTCGACGAGGCCCTCTCGGTGGCGGACGCACACACGGTCTGACCTGCGTATCTGTGGGGTCGCCCAGCGGGCGGGGCCGGTGTTCGGAGGATTCGTGCGGTGGCCGGCCCGGCGCCCGCATGTTGCAATCCGTTCAGGCCTCGACCCGACATCGGGCCCAGCACCTACGGACCGGGATGCACGTCAGTCCCGGGGCGGTCCTCCGGGACCGAACGGCGGGGAGCGGGCGGACCGCTGGACGCCGGGCGTACGGGATCCAGATCGACCGGACTCCGTGTTCCCGAGTACCCGAAGGAAGACTCCATGAGCAAGCACGTCCTGGCCCAGAACCAGTACGGCAAGGCCGAGAACCGCATCGTCAAGGTCACCCGCAAGGGCAGCAACGGGTCCTGGCACGAGATCCGCGACCTCAACGTCTCGGTGGCGCTCCGCGGCGAGTTCAGCGCGGTCCACCTCACCGGTGACAACGCCAACTGCCTGCCGACGGACACCACCAAGAACACGGTGTACGCCTTCGCCAAGGAGCACGGCATCGCCTCTCCGGAGGCCTTCGGCATCCTGCTCGCCAAGCACTTCGTCTCCTCGCAGGCGCCGATCCGCGAAGCGCAGATCCGCATCGAGGAGTACGTCTGGGACCGCATCCCGGTCCCCACGCGCAAGGAGCAGCACTCCTTCGTCCGCAAGGGCCAGGAGGTGCGCACGGCGCAGATCACCTACAGCGAGACCACCGGCCTCCAGGTCATCTCGGGTCTGAAGGACCTGACGGTCATGAACTCGACCAACTCCGAGTTCCACGGCTACATCAAGGACCGGTACACGACGCTCCAGGAGGCGTACGACCGCATCCTGGCGACCAAGGTCACCTCGCGCTGGGCGCACTCCGCGCTGGCCGCGGACGACTCCGGTTACGACTGGGACCAGGCGTACAAGAAGGTCCGCAAGCACATGCTGGAGGCGTTCGCGGAGACCTACTCGTACTCGCTGCAGCAGACCCTGAACCAGATGGCCGAGCGGGTGCTGGACAACTGCCCCAAGGTCAACGAGGTGCGCCTCAACCTCCCCAACAAGCACCACTTCCTCGTCGACCTGGAGCCCTTCGGCCTCAAGAACGACAACGAGGTCTACTTCGCGGCGGACCGGATGTACGGCCTGATCGAGGGCACCATCCACCGCGAGGGCGTGCGCCCGGTGATCGCCACGTCCGACTGGATCACGGCCTGACAGCCGCCCGCCGCGGCTCAGTTCGGCCCGGACCGCGTCGCGGGGTCCGGGCCGTCCGCCTGTCCGACCAGGAGGTTCCACCGTCCCGCGCGCCCGGTGAGGGCGGTGACGGTGTCCGGGCGTACGTCGAGCCGCCAGAAGGCGGCGGCGGGCAACTCCAGGGCGTGGACCACGGCGGCCCGGACGACGGCCTGCTCGACCACGGCCCGGTGCGTGCCCGGGGGCAGCGCCGCCAGCTCCGCCCCGACACGGGCGGTCAGCGCCCGGACGGACTCCCCGCCGGGCGGCGCGCAGTCGGGGTCCGTGAGCCACGCCCTCAGCGCCTGCGGGTCCTCGGCCGCCACCTCGTCCAGGGTCCGCCCCGCCCAGCGCCCCGGGTCCGGGCCGCGCAGACCCTCGTGGTCCGGGCAGGGCAGCCCGGGCCCGAACCGGCCCTGTCGGGCGGCCGCGTCGAGCGGGGGCGTGACCAGGTGGACTCGCACCGTGGGGGTCGTCATACGGGGAGCGTAGGCGCGCCGTCCACGGGGCCGCGCCCGGGGCGGCACGTAGGACGACTTTCGGCCTGTTCCGCGGTTTTCTAGCCGAACGTGCCCTTGTGTCGCCCGCCAGGCCGAAGGAGGCTGTGCAGCCGGTGAGTTGATGATGAAGGGGGCCGGTCGTACATGCCGTCGGCGATCTGGGAATGGCGGGGCTGGACGGGCACCGCACCGTTCTGGCTGAACGCGTTCCTGCTGCTAGTGGCCCCGTTCACCGCCGTCACGCTGTTCGGCCAGATCGGTGTCGTCACGGGCCTGGCCGCCCTGGGCGGACTGGCGCGCCACCTCTGGTGCGGGGACTACGGGCATCCGGCCATGCACCTCGCCGCCGCGCTGATGGGGGCGGGGACGGCCACGCTCGTCGCCGTCTGAGGGCGGGGCCCCGCCCATGGCCAGGGCGTACGCGTAGGGATCGTTCATGGGTCCAGGCAAGTCCGCCCGGCGCCCGTCCGCAACTCGCACCGGCACCGCTGAGGCCGCCTGTCGGCCGTGAGGGGGTGTCTTCGTCCGCCGGTCGGGGGCTTCTGGGCGACCGGCCGGGAGTCCTGCGGCGTGTCGGGGCACATCCCCCGCATGAGCGGGAGACGGCGCGCACGGCTGCTCCGGACGGCGCGGACGGCATTGACCAGGGCCCTGACAGCGGCCTGTGTCGTGCTGTTGTGCGTCTTCGGCGCGGGCCCGGCCGCCGCGACGGTCGCCGAGGCCCGTCCCGCCGCCGCCGCGCCCGCCGAGCCCACCGAGGGACAGCCCGAGCCGGCCGCCGACCCCGAGGTCCGGGCCGCGTTGCGGGCCGCCGCGCGCGGAGTGCCGGGGCTCCGGCGCACGCGGTACTCGGTGTTTCACGTGAAACACGCGCCGCGGGCGGCGCGCGGGCCCGTGTGGGGGCCGGCCGAACCGGCGCTGTCCCTGCGGGCCGTACGGAGTGTGGTGCTGCGCTGCTGACCGGCCCGGCCGGCCGCGCACACACCCCCACCACACCCCCACGAGCACCCTGAGGTGTCGCCATGCCCTTCGACCCGTACACCGCCCTGAACGCCATGCTCCGCGCCGAGGTCTCCCGCTGCGCCCCGCCGGCCCGCCAGGCCGAGCCGGTGGCACCGGCGAAGGTCCCCGCCGCGTCCGCGGAGTCCGAGTCCGAACCCCAGCGCGGCACTCCCGCCGACTCCGCCGCGTAGGGGACGGGGCCCGACCCCGACCCGGAGGGGCGGCGCCGGTTCGCCGGCGCCGCCGCCGGCCTCGCCAGGGCGGCCCCCCGGCCGGGGGGCCGGCCGTCCGGCCGGCCGGGAGTACGGCTACTTGCGGTTGTAGAGCCGCATCGTGACGGGCCCGAAGACGAGGACCAGGAGGCCCGCCCACCCCAGTGACCAGGCGATCGCGGCCGCCGGCCACTCACCCGCCATCAGCCCGCGCACGGCGGTGGTGAGATGGGTGACCGGGCTGTTGTTGACGAAGGCCTGGAGCCAGCCCGGCATGGTGCTCGGGTCCACGAAGATGTTGCTGAGGAAGGTCAGCGGGAAGAGGACCATCATGCTGACGCCCATGACGGACTTCTCGCTGCGCAGCAGGAGTCCGAACATCGTCCACACCCACGAGAACGCGAACGAGAAGACGATCAGCAGCGCCACCCCGGCCAGGACGCCGACCACGCCGCCCGCCGGACGGAACCCCAGGGCGAGGCCGACGGCCAGCATCACGGCGGACGCGATCGTGTAGCGCAGCATGTCGCCGAGCAGGTAGCCCACCATCGTCGACGGCCGCCAGATCGGGAGCGTGCGGAAGCGGTCGAAGACGCCCTTCTCGATGTCGGTGTTGACGGAGACACCCGTGTACATCGTGATCATCACGATCGACATCACGAGGATGCCGGGCAGCAGGGTCTGGATGTACGTCTCCGGTGAGCCGGCCAGCGCACCGCCGAAGAGGTACGTGTACATCAGCACCATCATGATCGGGAACGCGGTGACGTCGAAGAGCTGCTCCGGGACGTGCTTGATCTTCAGCACGGCCCGCCAGCCGAAGGTCAGCGAGGTGGAGAGCGCGCCGGGGCGCGGCGGACGCCGGCCGGAGACGAGCAGCGCCGCGAGCTGGTCGGCGCGCGGGGCGGTGAAGTCCTGTTCACCGGTGCCGGGGGCGCCCGGGTCGGCGGCGTCGGTGCGGCCGTTCTGCTGGGTGTTGACGCTCATGTCGCCGCCCCCTTGTCGTCCGTGAGCGCGAGGAAGACCTCGTCGAGGCTGGGCTGGCCGAGCGCGAAGGTGTCGACCACGATCTCGGCCCGGGCCAGTTCGGCCAGGGCCGCCGCGGCGGACTCCGCGTCGTCGACACGGGCGGTCAGCGCGACGGGGTCCGGGTCGGGTGAGACGGTGTCGCCGAGCACCCGGGCCAGCACGCGGACGGCTTCGTCCCGTCGCGCGGGGTCCCGCAGCCGTACGTGCACGCTCCCCGAGCCGACGGATGCCTTGAGCTCGCCCTTGGTGCCTTCGGCGATGACCTTCCCGTGGTCGATGACCGCGATCCGCGAGGCGAGCTGGTCGGCCTCGTCGAGGTACTGGGTGGTGAGGAGGACCGTGGTGCCCTGGGCCACGACGGCGCGCACGATCTCCCAGACCTGGTTGCGGCTGCGCGGGTCGAGGCCGGTGGTGGGTTCGTCGAGGAAGAGGAGCTCGGGGGTGTTGAGGATGGAGGCGGCGATGTCGATGCGCCGCCGCATGCCGCCGGAGTACTGCTTGACCTGGCGGCCGGCGGCGGCGGAGAGCCCGAAGGCGTCCAGGAGTTCGGCCGCGCGGGCCCGGGAGGCGGGCCGGGAGTGGCCGAGCAACCGCGACAGCAGGACCAGGTTCTCGGTCCCGGTCAGGTCGTCGTCGACGGAGGCGTACTGGCCGGTGAGGCTGACCCGGCCGCGTACGGCGTCGGCTTCGCGGACGACGTCCTGGCCGAAGACGCGGGCCTCCCCGCCGTCCGGGCGCAGCAGGGTGGCCAGCATCTTCACCACGGTGGTCTTGCCCGCGCCGTTGGGCCCGAGCACGCCGTAGACGGTGCCGCGCGGGACCCGGAGGTCCACCCCGTCGACGGCTCGGTTGTCGCCGAAGGTCTTGACGAGGCCGGTGGTTTCGATCGCAAGGCCGGTGGAGCTCGTGGGACTCAGTCCTCGTGCGTGTAGTACCGGTAGAAGGCGATCGCTCCGACGCCCGCGCCGACGGCCAGGCCGATGCCGGCGGAGCGGAGCACGCTCGCGTCGGTGAGGCTGTGCAGGTAGCCGACGGCGATGCCGCCGAAGGCCCCGTACGCGGCGCCGTGGAGCTCGCGGGTGAGCCGCGGGCCGAGGCGGTTGAGGGCGAACATGACGGCGGCGAAGAGCGCGCCGCAGAGGATTCCGTAGAACACGTTGCCCGCGTCGACCGGGCCCATCCGGCGCTCGATGAAGGCGGCCCAGACTCCGTAGACGAGTCCGAGGAGCAGGGCGCGGGTGAGGGCGTTCCTGGCGGTGTGGTCCGCGTTCGCCGTCGACCGGTGGTGCCGCCGGGTGGCGGTGGGTGCCGCATGAGCCATGACGGGCTCCTCTCTCCCATCATCCAGGGCACACCCGCCACCGCCGGCCGGCAACTGGATCACGGGGCGGGGGGCGGCGTTGTCCGGTCGCGAGCCGGGCGCGCAGCGGGTCCGGGGCATCCAGGACTGCTCCGGCAAGGGTGGCGCGCGCCCGCGGCGCCACCCGCCCGCAGCAGCACCGGTCGCGCCCGGCGCCGCCCCGGCATTCCCTGGTGACGTGCGCACCATCCTGTCGGCGGTACTCATCGCGCTCGTGGCCCTGCTGGTGCCCGCGAGCGCCGTCGCGTACTGGGCCGACCGCGAGCTGGGCGACGCCGACCGCTACACCGCCGCCATGTCCCCGCTCGCCGCGAACCCGGCCGTGCGGGGAGTCGTCGTCACCCAGGCCACCCGGGCCCTCGCGGGGCAGATCGACGCCGGACCCTTCCAGCCCGGGGTGGACGCGCTGCTCGGCGAGGCCCTGCGCTCCTTCGCCGACACCGAGGCCTACCGGACCGCCTGGGACGCCGCCAACCGCGCCGCCCACGCCGCCTTCCTCGACGCGCTGACCACCGGCGACGGCAACGCCGTCAGCATCGACCTCGCGCCCGTCATCGACCGGATCAAGGGCGAGCTCGTCGCCGACGGCGTGCCCTTCGCCGACCGGATCCCGGTGAACCACCTCTCCGTGAAGGTCATGGAGTACGACAACCTCGGCGCGCTCCGGAAGGGCTTCCGCATGCTCCAGATCGCCGGCGTCTGGCTGCCCGTACTGACCCTGGTGCTCGCCGCCGCGGCCGTCGCCGTCGCCGTGCACCGCCGCCGCGCCGTGATGGCCACCGGGCTGGGGCTCGCCGTCGGCTCCGTCCTGCTGTGGATCGCGGTCGGCCTGTGCCGCCGACTGACCCTGGACGACCTGCCGCCCGACATCGACCGCGCGGCCGCGGCCGCGGTGTACGACGCCCTGACCGCGTTCCTGCGCACCACCGCCTGGGTGGTGCTGGCCGTCGGGCTCGCCGCCGCGCTCGCCGCCTGGCTGACGGGACGACTGCGCCGCACCCCATAAGCTCGGAAGATACCGACCTACGTAGAACCATGCGGAAAAGGGCGGAACAACCGATTCGCGAGCGGCCGCACGGAAGCGGGAATGAGCACCGAAGGCACCGACCCCATACCGTCCGGGCGCGCCCGGCACCCCGCGCCGACCCCGCCCGCCTGGCTGCTGAACGGACTCCGTCCCACCGGCGCGCCCATCCCCTGGGCCGCCGCCCTGCGCGCGGCGGTCGCACTGGCCGCGCCGCTCGCCGTCGGCTTCGCCCTCGGCGAGCCCGAATACGGGGCGCTCGTCTCCATGGGCGCCCTCTCCGGCGTCATCGGCGACACCGCCGACGCCTACCGGATGCGCGTCCTGAACATCGCCGTCCCCCAGCTGTTCGGCGCCGTCGGCGTGGCCCTGGGCACCCTGGTCTTCGGGCACGGCTGGGTCACCGTCGGTGTCCTCACCCTCGTCGCGCTGCTGTCCGGAATGATCTCCTCGATCGGCACGGTCGCCTCCGTGTCCGGTCTGCTGCTCCTGCTGAACGCCGTGGTGGGCGCCGGGCTGCCGATGCCCCGGCCGTGGTGGACGGCGCCGCTGCTGCTGAGCGCGGGCGGGCTGTTCGTCCTCGCGCTGACGCTGCTGGGCTGGCCGCTGCGGGGGCGGCGGCCCGAGCGGACCGCCGTCGCAGCCACCTACCGGGCCCTGGCCGACACGCTGGAGGCGGCCGACAGCCCCGCGTACGAGGAGCTCCGCCAGCGGCTCACCCAGACACTGAACCAGGCCTACGACCTCGTCCTGGGCCGCCGGGCGCGGTTCCACGGCCGCAGCCCCTCGCTGGTCCGGATGCTGGCCCAGCTCAATGCGGTGATCCCGCTCGTGGAGGCCGCGCCCGCCGCGCACCTGCGCGGCCGCCCGCTGCCGCCCAAGGTCCCCGCCGCCGTACGGGAGCTGGCGGCCGCCGTGGAGGAGGGCCGTACCGAGCCCCCCGCGCTCGCCCTGCCCGCGCCGCACGGCGAGGCCGAGCGCGCCCTCGACGCCGCACTGCGGCACGCGGCGACCGTCGTGCACCTCGCCGAACCCGACGTCTCCAACGTGGACGACCGGCTGGGACGCCCCGCCGCCCTGCGGGTCCGGGCCCGGCGGGCGGTACGCGACATGATGCTGTCCGAGGCGTCCTGGCGGTACGGGCTGCGGCTCGCGCTGTGCATCGGGCTCGCCCAGTCGCTCGTCTCGCTGATCGAGGTCGAGCGGTCCTACTGGGTGGCGCTGACCGTCACCTTCGTCCTCAAGCCGGACTTCGGCTCGGTGTTCTCCCGGGCCGTGCTGCGCGCGCTGGGGACGGCGGCCGGGCTGGTCGTCGCCGCCGCCGTGCTCGCCGAGGTGCCGCGCGGGTGGTGGGCGGTACCGGTGATGATGGTGCTCGGCGCACTGATCCCGGCGTTCTCCGCCAAGGGGTACGTCTTCCAGACCGCCGCGATCACCCCGGTGATCCTGCTCCTGTCCGACCTGCTCAACCACCAGGGCTTCGATCTGATCCGGCCCCGGCTGCTGGACAGCCTGATCGGCTGCGCCATCGCCCTCGTCGCCGGCTACCTGCTGTGGCCGGAGAGCTGGCACGCCCGGATCGGAGACCGCCTCGCCGACACCGTGGACGACGCGGCCCGCTACGTCGAGCGGGCGTTCGCGCCGGTCGCGGACGAGGCCGGGCACGCGGCCGCGCGCACCGCCCGGCTCCAGGCGCGGCGGCGCATCTACCGGGACCTGTCAGGCGTGCGCAGCGAGTTCCAGCGCGCCCTGACCGAGCCTCCGCCGACCGGGGCGCGGGCCGCCGCGTGGTGGCCGCTGGTGGTCGCCGTGGAGCGGATCGTGGACGCGACCACGGCCGCGCGGGTACGGGTCAACCACGGGGCGGCCGCGCCCCCGGCGGCCGAGGTCGAGGCCGTCACCCGGCACCTGCGGGAGTTGGCGCGGGAGGTCCGGAGCAGCCCGGTGCCGGTACGGGCGGAGGTGGCGGCGGAGTTCGACGGGACGAGCGTCCTGGCACCGGTCCACCAGGAGGTCGCGGCGGCCCGCGGCCTCGCCCGGCCGCCGTCCCGTACCTGAGGGCCGTCCCCCGAATGGGTCCGCGTCCCGGGCCGGGACGCCCCGTACGGGGCAGCATCGGAACATGCGCATCCCCCGCACCACGGCGGGCCCGGCCCTCGCCGCCCTGCTGGCGGCCACGGCCGGGTGCGCCGACGTGGAGGGGCTCCGCAGCGAGGGCGACCTGGGAACGGCGCACGCGCCGCAGACCCTGTGGAAGGAGTTCCGGCCGGCCCCGCCCGATCCCGGGCAGCAGTCCGGTAGCGCCGCCGTCGTCCCCGGCCTGCCCCGGGTGCCCGGCGGCGACATGGCCGGGGTGAACGCCCTCGACGTCGTACGCGCCGACATCACCTCCGCCACCGCCCGGGACGGCGGCTCCGGCCGCCTCGTCGACCCGCGGGCCGTCCAGCGGCTCGCGCTCTGCACCCGGGCCGCGGACGGCGGTCCCAACTGCCCCGTCCGCCCGGCCGTCCTGCACGACCTGACCGGCAACGGCAGGAAGGAGCTGATCACCGCCCTGGACATCGACGGCCGGACCAGCGAGCTGCGCGTCTACACCGTCCAGGCCGACGGCCGGGTCGCCCGCATCCTGAACCGGCACGGAGTCCTGGAGGGCGTGGAAGTGGCCGCCGAGCACCTGGCGGTCCGCGAGCCGACCTCCAATCCCGCCTACGTAGCCGTCTCCGACTACGTGTGGGACCCGCGGGCCGCGACCATGAACCTGTCGCAGCTCACCCTCGACCAGTGCCACGGCGCCGGCGACTCCGGCACGGGCGGGACGCCGTGCGGGCCCTGAGCAGTCTGCGGTGGCGGATCGCCCTGACCACGACGGCGGTGTGCTGCCTGGTCGCCGCGGCGCTCGGAATCCTCGTGCACAACGTGGTGGCCCGGCAGGTCGTCGGAGAGGTGCGCAAGGAGGTCAACGCGGACCTGGACCACGCCCTCGGCCACTACGAGTACGGCACCGCCCACGGCGACGTGAACGCCGCCCTGGACCCGCCCGACCTGCCCCGGCCGCTGCGCGCGCTCGTCGCGGACGGGAAGACGGGCAGCATCGTCGGCGACCGCGCGGGCAAGCCCGTCATGTGGGCCGCCGGCCCCGCCGACGGGAAGCCGCTCGCGGTCTGGATCCCGTACGGGAGCACCCGGGACCGGCTCCGGGACATCGACACGGCAATCCTCGCGTCCTCCGTGCTCGCCGCGGGAGTGGTGGCACTGGCCGGCCTGTTCCTCGCCAACCGCATCAGCCGGCGGCTCACCACCACGGCCGCCGTGGCCCGCCGGATCAGCGCCGGGGACCTCGACGCCCGGGTCGGCCTGCCGCCCGACCGGGAGGACCGGGCCGCGGACGAGGAGGCGCGGCCGGCCCGCTCCCGGGACGAGGTACGGGACGTGGCGCAGGCACTGGACTCCATGGCCGGCTCCCTCCAGGGGCGGTTGGAGGCGGAGAAGCGCTTCACGGCGGACGTCGCCCACGAGCTGCGCACCCCGCTGACGGGTTCCCTGGCCGCCGCCGCCCTGCTCCCGGAGGGCCGGCCCAAGGAGATGATCAACGATCGGCTCAGGGCCCTGCACCTGCTCACCGAGGACCTGCTGGAGATCTCCCGGTTGGACTCGGGCGTGGAACGAGCCGATCTCGCCCAGCTGGAACTCGGCCGGGCGGTCCGGCGCGCCGTCGCGGGCAGCGGTTACGAGGCCTCGGTGCGGGTGGTCCGGGACGCCGTGGTGCTCACCGACCGGCGGCGCCTCGACCGGATCCTGGCCAACCTGCTGGCCAACTCCCACCGGCACGGCCGCCCGCCGGTCGAGGTGACCGTGGAGGGCCCTGTCGTGGTCGTCCGCGACCACGGCCCCGGCTACCCGCCCGAGCTGATCGAGCACGGGCCGCGGCGCTTTCGCACCGGTGATCCGGGCCGCGGGCGCGGCCACGGGCTGGGTCTCACGATCGTGGCGGGACAGGCCGGGGTCCTGGACGTCTCCCTGCAGTTCGCCAACGCGCCGGACGGCGGCGCGACGACCACCCTGCGCCTGCCCGTCGGCCGCCTGAGCGGGAGCTGACGGCGCCGGGGCGGATGTTTCACGTGAAACACCCGCCCCGGCGCCCTGCTCGCCGCCCCGTCGAACCGCCGGCTCAGACGCCGATGTTGCGGCCGTCCTTGCGCCATACGGACACGACCGCCGGGCGGACGAGCTTGCCCGGCCCGTCGGGCCACGCCGACTTGGGGTTCTCGACCGAGGCGCCGTCGAGCTCCCCCGGGTGCTGGACGGCGACGAGGACGCGCTTGTCCTGGATGAGCGGGCCGCAGGTCTCCGCGCCGCGCGGAACCGTCAGGAACTGCTTCAGCTCGCCCCGGCGGTCGCCGGCGGTCGCGACACCGAACAGCCCGTCGTGGGAGCCGAGCTGGTTGCCGTCCGTGGAGATCCACAGGTTGCCGTGCGGGTCGAAGGCCACGTTGTCCGGGCAGGAGATCGGGCTGACCTTGTCCTTCGGGAAGCCCGCGAAGTAGGTGGCCGGGTCGTTCGGGTCCCCGGCGACCAGGAAGAGCCGCCAGGCGAAACCGTCACCGGCCGGATCGTCGAAGTTCTCGGCGAGCTCCAGGATCTGGCCGTGCTTGTTGAGGTTGCGCGGGTTGGCCTCGTCCGCGCCCGGCTTGCCGGCCTTGCCGCGGTCGGTGTTGTTGGTCAGCGCGACGTACACGCGACCCGTGCGCGGGGACGGCTCGACGTCCTCGGGGCGGTCCATCTTGGTGGCGCCCACCGCGTCGGCGGCCTGGCGGGTGAAGACGTACACCTCCTCGGCGGTCATGCCCTCGACGTGCGAGACGTTGCCGGTGGCCAGCTTGATCCACACACCGGAGCCGTCGAACTCGCCGTCGTCCGGGAGCTTGCCCGCGCCGTCGAACCGCTCGGCCGGGGAGTCGCCCGTGAGCTTGGCGACGTAGAGGGTGCCCTCGTCGAGGAGCGTGAGGTTGTGCTCCTTCGCCGCCCGGCTGCCGCCCTTGCGCATCTGCTTGCTCGACACGAACTTGTAGAAGTAGTCGAAGCGCTCGTCGTCGCCCATGTAGACGACGGGACGGCCGTCCTCGGTCAGGCGGGGTTGCGCGGCCTCGTGCTTGAACCGTCCGAGCGCGGTGCGCTTGCGGGGTACGGAGTTCACGTCGTACGGGTCCAGCTCGACGACCCAGCCGTGCCGGTGCGACTCGTTGGGCTCCTGGGCCACGTCGAAGCGCTTGTCGAACCGCTCCCACTTGCGCTCGGTGGCACCCGAGGTGATGCCGTAGCGCTTCAGGCGGGCCGCCTGGGCGGGGTCGGTGACCTGGCCGGCGTTGGCGAAGTACTGGTTGAAGTTCTCCTCGCCGTGCAGGGTGGTGCCCCAGGGGGTGGTGCCGCCCGCGCAGTTGTTCAGGGTGCCGAGCACCTTGGTGCCGGTGGGGTCGGCCGAGGTCTTCAGCAGCGCGCCGCCCGCCGCCGGACCGGTCATCCGGAACTCGCTGGTGGCGGTCAGCCGGCGGTTGAGGTGGTGCCGGGAGACGGCCGTCAGCCTGCCGCTGCGGTGGTCCTCCTGGACGACGACCACGGACAGGCCGTGCGCGGCCCAGGCGATCTCGACCTGCTCGCGGGTGGGGTTGGCCGCGTCGTAGGCCTTGAACATGAGCTGCTCGTCCGTGTACTCGTGGTTCGCCACGAGCAGCTGCTGGCGCTCGTAGTCGCCGCCGAGCGGGAGCAGGCTCAGGAAGTCGTTGTTGTAGCCGAACTGGCCGGCCTGCGCGGCAGCGGTCTGCCGGTCGGGGTGGAAGGCGGGAGCGCCCTTGATGATCGGGTCGCCCCAGCGGATGACCACGTTCTGCTCGTGGCCCTCGGGGACGGTGACCCGGTCGTCGGTGTTCGGCGCGACCGGCTTGAAGCGAAGGCCCCGGGCGCCCGCGGCGTTGGCACCGGAGGTGCCGGCGGCTTCGGTGGCGGGGGCGGCGTTGGCGGTAGGCCCGCCGTCGCCGCCCAGGGTGACCGCGGTACCGGCGGCGGTGGCGACCGTGACGACGGCGGCCGAGCGCAGCATGGACCGGCGGGAGTACGCGCGGGCTATGACATCGCCGGCGTACTCGTTGTCGCTGGTGTTCGGCACCTCGTGGAAGCATGCGTCGCCGCAGCGGTAGCGGCAGGTGAGAGCGGAACGGCCGCCCCCATGCGGGTTGCCGATGAGCGGCAGGAGCTTGCGCACGAATGTCCTCCGAGTAGCTGCGTGGGCGCCGACAACGTGTCGGGACGATCCAGCCGCGACGGTAGGCGCGGGTTGCGCCGAAGCGGCGGCGCGGGGATGAACGGCTGGTGAACCCGGCACGGCGGGGCGGCAGTTCTGCGGGCGTGGGGGCTTCCTGGGATCCGGGCGCCACGAAAGGCGACCCTGACGAAGATCCAGCCGAGCGGCCGATAACCTTACGTGTCCACTCTGGGCAGGGATCATCCGCGCAGCACGGACAAATGACGTACGCACTCATGCGAAAGGCCTGGCCCATGGGTATTCGGAGCTTGTTGCGCAAGGTGTTCGGACGATCTGCCGAGCCGGTTCCGGAGACGTCGACCGCTCATTCGGCGGCCGTCCCGAACCAGGCGGAACGCAACCCCCTGGACGCTGCCGCCGAACTGGTGGCGGCATCCTTCGACAACCCGACGGTTCCGCCGCAGTCCGCTCCGCGCGACCGCGAGCCGGGCACCGTCCTCACCGCCCCCGCCCCCGCCCCCGCGGCGGATTCCACCGTCCCGGAGGCCCGGCGCTCGTCGCCGGCGGCGGGCGGTCGCGACGCCACCGACGCCACCGACGCCGAGCGCGTACCGGCCCAGGCGGACGCCCCCGCGGAACCGGCCGAGACCGCGCCGCGCACGCAGGACGCGGCCGACGCGGCCGACGACCGGGCACCCGCCGCCGCGCCGGAGCCCGCCCGGGCCGAGGCCGCGCCGGAGCAGACCGCGGCCGAGCCGGCAACCGCCGGGACGGACACCGCCCCGCAGGCCGAGCCGGAGGCCCCCCGGGCCGAAGCCGACCCGCAGGCGCAGGAAGCCCCTGCCGCCCCGGTGGTCACGGCCCCCGCAGCCGAGGTTGAGACCGAGGCCCCTGCGGCCGTGGTCGAGGCAGACGCCGCCGTGGTCGAGACCGAGGCCCCCGTGACCGCGGCCGAGACCGAGGCCCCCGCCGCCCCCGTAGCGGAGGCCGAAGCCGGCCCCGTGGCCGAGGCCCCCGCCGCCCCCGAGCTGGAGGTCCACGCCGCCCCCGAGGCCGTGGCCGAGGCCCCCGCCGCCCCCGTGGCGGAGGCCGAAGCCGCCCCCGAGGCCGAGCCCGAGACCCCCGCCGCCCCCGTAGCGGAGGCCGAAGCCGCCCCCGAGGCCGAGCCCGAGACCCCCGCCGCCCCCGTGGCCGAGGAGCAGGTGGCCGCCGCCGAGCCGGTGGCCGCCCGAGCCGAGGCCGAGCCCGAGGCCGGGCCTGCGCCCGAGGCAGTCGGCGCCGAGGCGGCAGCCGCCTGGTCCGGGGCCGCTGTGCGGCGCCGGGCGCCCGGGTTGGCCGGGGCGTACAAGGCCGCCGGGCAGGTGCTGCGGAGCAAGGGCAGGACCGGGGCCCGTGCCAAGGTGTACCTCGTCCTGGACCGGTCCGGATCGATGCGCGGGTTCTACAAGGACGGCAGCGCCCAGTACCTCGCCGACCACGCCCTCGCCCTCGCCGCGCACCTGGACGACGCGGCCACCGTGCACACGGTGTTCTTCTCCACGGACGTGGACGGCGCCGCCGACCTCTCCCTCGACACCCACGGCGACACCTGGGTCGAGGACCGCCACGCCGAGTTCGGCCGGATGGGCCGCACCAGCTACCACGTGGCCGTCGAGGCCGTCGTCGAGCACTACCGGAAGGACGGCGGCGAGGGCCCGGCCCTGGTCGTCTTCCAGACCGACGGCGCCCCCGACAACCGCCAGCCCGCCAAGGCCGCCCTGGTCGAGGCGGCCGCCGCCGCCCCGGAGATCCACTGGCAGTTCGTCGCCTTCGGCGAGCACGACGGCAAGGCCTTCGACTTCCTGCGCAAGCTGGACACGGGGAACGCCGGGTACTTCCACGCCGGTCCCGCCCCGCGCGAGCTGACCTCCGCCGCCCTCCTCAAGGGCGTCCTCGGGCGGTTCTGACCCGGCGGAGACCATGACGGCATGACGGCCGAGAGGCCGGGACGGCCGAGACAGCGGAAGGGCCCGGGATCGGATCCCGGGCCCTTCCGTGCGACGGTCGCCCGCGCGGTGACCGCGGGCGACCGCCGTGACTACCGCGCGGCGTCCGGGTGCACGGCCTCGGTGACCGGCTTGGCGTCGGCCGCCTTCGTCTCCACCGGCTTGCGCAGGGCGATGTTCAGCTCGCGCAGGCGGGTCTCCTCCAGCACCGTCGGCGCGCCCATCATCAGGTCCTGGGCGTTGCCGTTCAGCGGGAAGGCGATGGTCTCGCGGATGTTCGGCTCGTCGGCCAGCAGCATCACGATGCGGTCCACGCCCGGGGCGATGCCGCCGTGCGGCGGGGCGCCGAGGCGGAAGGCGCGCAGCATGCCGGCGAACTCGCGCTCGACGGTCTCGGCCTCGTAGCCGGCGATCTCGAAGGCCTTGAGCATGACCTCGGGCTCGTGGTTGCGGATGGCGCCGGAGGACAGCTCGATGCCGTTGCAGACGATGTCGTACTGCCACGCCAGGATGTCCAGCGGGTCCTTCTCCTCCAGGTCCTTCATGCCGCCCTGGGGCATCGAGAAGGGGTTGTGGGAGAAGTCGATCTTCCCCGTCTCCTCGTCCTTCTCGTACATCGGGAAGTCGACGATCCAGCAGAAGCGGAAGACGTTCTCCTCGAACTGCCCCGCCCGCTTGGCGGCCTCGACGCGGACGCCGGACATGATCTTGGAGACCTCGTCGAACTCGCCCGCGCCGAAGAACACCGCGTGGCCGGCCGCGAGGCCCAGCCGCTCGGTGAGGACCTTGACGTTCTCCTCGGTGAGGAACTTGGCGATCGGGCCGGTCAGCGCGCCGTCCTCGCCCACGCGGACCCAGGCCAGGCCCTTGGCGCCCAGCGAGATCGCGTACTCGCCCAGGCCGTCGAAGAACTTGCGCGGCTGCCCGGCGGTGTCCGGGACGGCCAGCGCGCGCACGTGCTTGCCGGCGAACGCCTTGAACTCGGAGCCCTCGAAGACGTCGGTGATGTCGACGAGCTCCAGCTTGGCGCGCAGGTCGGGCTTGTCGTTGCCGTACTTGAGCATCGACTCGCGGAACGGGATCCGCGGGAACGGGGAGGTGACCTCGCGGCCGTTGCCGAACTCGGTGAAGAGCTCCGTCATCAGCCGCTCGATCGGCTGGAAGACGTCCTCCTGCTCGACGAAGGACATCTCGACGTCGAGCTGGTAGAACTCGCCCGGCGAGCGGTCGGCGCGGGCGTCCTCGTCGCGGAAGCACGGCGCGATCTGGAAGTACCGGTCGAAGCCGGAGATCATCAGCAGCTGCTTGAACTGCTGCGGCGCCTGCGGCAGGGCGTAGAACTTGCCCGGGTTCAGACGGGAGGGGACGACGAAGTCACGGGCGCCCTCGGGGGAGGTCGCGGTGAGGATCGGGGTCGCCATCTCGTTGAAGCCGAGGGCCACCATCTTCGAACGGATCGAGGCGATGACGGCCGAGCGCAGCATGATGTTGCGGTGCATGCGCTCGCGGCGCAGGTCGAGGAAGCGGTACTCCAGGCGCCGCTCCTCGTTCACCCCGTCGTCGGTGTTGATCGTGAAGGGCAGCGGGGCCGAGGCGCCGAGCACCTCGACCTCGGAGACCTCGATCTCGATCTCGCCGGTGG
Organism: Streptomyces sp. NPDC058662; assembly: GCF_042716255.1. Lineage (NCBI taxonomy): Bacteria > Bacillati > Actinomycetota > Actinomycetes > Kitasatosporales > Streptomycetaceae > Streptomyces > Streptomyces sp. NPDC058662. The sequence continues at coordinate 27,565 of NZ_JBHXRU010000053.1, forward strand.
GCAGCTCCGGGTTGACGTTGTCCGCGCCGCGGGAGACGACCTTGCCGTCGATCCGGACGACGGTCTCCTTGGTGACGCTGCTGAGGGCCTCGTTCGCCGCGGTGCCGGGGCGGGCCACGAGCTGCGTGATGCCGTAGTGGTCGCGCAGATCGATGAAGAGGATGCCGCCCAGGTCTCGACGGTTGTGCAGCCAGCCGCTCAGCCGGACGTCGGAGGCGACGTCGGAGGCACGGAGCTCGCCGCACGTGTGGGACCTGTACCGATGCATCAGTCATCCAGTTCTACGCGATACCAGGGTGGATTCAACCGTCCCAAGGTTACCGTCCGGGCGGGACACCGCGCGGGCGCGCCCGGACGGGACCGTGAACAGGCAGGCCGGGGGGATGACCTGTAAAGATGACCGGGTGCGCACCGAGGACGTCCTGGCCGCCATCGCGACGGGTCTGTGGCGATGGGACAACGCCTCCGGGACGGTCACGCTCGACGGCGAGGCCGCCCGGCTCCTCGGGCTGCCCGCGGAGCCCGCGGTGCTGCCGGAGGTCGCCGTACGGTCCCGGTTCCACCCGGTGGACTGGAACGAGATCAACGGCATCGTGAACCTGGCCGTCGCCGAGGGCACCCTGGCCGAGGCCCGTCTGCGGATCATGGACGAGGACGGGCGGGTCCTGCGGACCGTGCGCAGCCGCTCCAAACCGGTGGAGAACCGGACCCCCGAGGGCCGCACCGACTACGAGCTGATCGGCACCATCCAGGAGATCGCCGAGCCCCAGCCGGGCACCACCGCCGCGCACACCCCGATCACCGGCGACTGGAGGCGCTCCCGCGAGGCCTTCCTGCTCGACGCGGGGCGGGCGCTGGCGGAGGCCCGGTCCACGGCCGAGGTGCTGCGGGTCGCCGCCTCGCTGTCCATGCCCGGTTTCAACCCGGACGGACTGGCCGTCTTCGGGATGGCCGGGGACCGGCTGTCGGTCATCGGGCACCACGGGCACGGCGCCGGGGACGAGGGGCCGTTCGCGGACATGCGGACGGACACGGACTACCCGGCCGCGGAGGTCGTCCGCACCGGGCGGGCGATCTACCTGCCCACCCCCGAGGACTACAAGCGGCGCTTCCCGGCCACCTGGCCGCTCGCCCAGCGCTTCGGCCGCGTCTCCTGGGCCTTCCTGCCCCTGATCGTGGCCGGGCGCACCATGGGCGCCTGGATGGCCGCGTTCAAGCATCCGGTGTCCTTCTCCCCCGACGAGCGCTCCGTCCTGACGACGGTGGCCCGGATGCTGGCCCAGGCGCTCCAGCGCGCGGGCGTGGCCGAGTCCGAACGGGAGCTCACCACCGGTCTGCAGCGGTCGATGATGCCGCAGCTCGGCCCGGAGATCCCCGGCATGCGGATCGCCGCGCGGTACGTCCCGACCGGCGGCGGGCTCCAGGTCGGCGGCGACTGGTACGACATGATCCCGCTGCCGTCGGGCCGGTTCGCGCTGGTCATCGGTGACGTGCAGGGCCATGACGTACGGGCGGCCGGGCTGATGGGCCAGCTGCGGATCGCCGTGCGGGCGTACGCCTCCGAGGGCCACCGCCCGGACGCGGTGCTCTCCCGCGCCTCCCGGTTCCTGGCCGGGCTGTGCTCCTCGCAGGAGTCCGACGGCCGCGGGGGCGCCGCGTCGTACGGCGACCCGGCCCCGTACGGCGATCCCGGCGGGTACGGGGACCCCGGCGGCGACCCCGACTCCCTCAGCCCGCGCTTCGCCACCTGCCTGTACGTGGAGTGCGACCCCCGGACCGGCCTGCTGGAGGTGGCCCGGGCCGGCCATCCCGACCCCGCGATCCGGATGACGGACGGCACCGTGCTGATGCGGCCCACCGCGGGCGGGCTCCCGCTCGGGATCGTCCCCGACACGGACTACCCCACCACCCGGTTCACGCTGGAACCCGGCGAGACGATGATGCTGTGCACCGACGGGCTCATCGAGACCGGCGGCCACGACCTGGACACCGGCTGGGCCCGGCTGCGCGCCATCCTGGAGGCCGATCCGCCCGGCCCGCCGGCGGCGGACGGGCACCTGGACGGCGGGCACCTGGAGCGGCTGGCCGACCTGCTGGTCCAGGCCGTGCACGGACCCTCCTCCCACCACACCACCGGCCCGCTGGCCGACCGCCGCGAGGACGACATAGCCGTCGTGCTGCTGTGCCGGGAGGGCGGGAACTGCGGCTGCGGCAGCACCGCGCCGCACGCGGTCCGGCCGGCCCGCCGCACGATGCTGACCGTGGCGCAGGCGGAGCCGGAGCGGATCGCCGGCGCGCGGCGCCAGGTCCGGGAGCTGCTGCACGACTGGGCGGACGGGGAGCAGGTGGACTCGGCCGTCCTGATGGTCTCCGAGATGGTGACGAACGTGCTGGTGCACACGGACGGCGACGCCCTGCTGGTGGCGGAGGCCGTGGGTGAACTGGGGGCGCGGCGGCTGCGCGTCGAGGTCGCGGACACGAGCGACGAGCTCCCGCACAAGCGGCAGCCGGGCGAGATGGCCTCCAGCGGCCGGGGCGTCCTGCTGATGGAGATGCTGGCGGACACCTGGGGCGTCGACCCGCGGGGCGAGGGCAAGTCGATCTGGTTCGAGCTGCACGAACAGTCGAAGCCGGATCCCGACCCGCTGGACTGACCGCCCGGGCGGACGGCGGCCCCCGGACGCACGACGGGGCGGGCCCCCGGTCGGGAGCCCGCCCCTCAGCCGTTCCGGCGGCGGTCCGGGACGGTCAGTCGTCCGCCTCGCCGACGCCGCGGTGGCCGAGGCCCGTGCGCTGCGTGGTGGGGATGCGACCCAGCCGGCCGGCCTGGAAGTCGTCGAAGGCCTGCTGCAGTTCGTGCTTGCTGTTCATGACGAACGGCCCGTAGTGCGCCATCGGCTCCCGGATCGGACGCCCGCCGAGGATGACGACCTCCAGGTCCGGAGCGTTCGCGTCCTGGGACTCGTCCGCCCGCACCGTGATCGAGCCGCCCTCGCCGAAGACGGCCGTCTGCCCGGTGTGCACGGGCCTGCGGTCCTCGCCGACCGAGCCGCGCCCGGCCATGACGTACGCCAGCGCGTTGAAGTCCTCGCGCCAGGGAAGGGTGATCCGGGCGCCCGGGGAGACGGTCGCGTGGATCATCGTGATGGGGGTGTGGGTGATGCCCGGGCCCTCGTGGCCGTCCAGCTCACCGGCGATCACCCGGAGCAGCGAGCCGCCGTCCGGAGTGGTCAGCAGCTGGACCTGGCCGCCGCCGATGTCCTGGTAGCGCGGGGGCATCATCTTGTCGGAGGCCGGGAGGTTGACCCACAGCTGGAGGCCGTGGAACAGCCCGCCGCTCACGACCAGGGACTCCGGCGGCGCCTCGATGTGCAGCAGGCCCGACCCGGCGGTCATCCACTGGGTGTCGCCGCCGTTGATGACTCCGCCGCCGCCGTTGCTGTCCTGGTGGACGAAGGTTCCGTCGATCAGGTACGTGACGGTCTCGAAGCCCCGGTGCGGGTGCCAGGGCGTGCCCTTGGGCTCACCCGGCGCGTATTCCACCTCGCCCATCTGGTCCATCATGATGAACGGGTCGAGGTACTGGTAGTTGATCCCCGCGAACGCGCGGCGCACCGGGAATCCCTCACCCTCGAACCCGCCGGGAGCGGTGGTGACGGCCAGCGCCTTGCGCGGGACGGCCGCCTGGGGCTCGGCCACTCGCGGAAGCGTCAGAGGGTTCTCAACAGTCACTGCGGGCATGGTCAGGACCTCCTTCTGCGTCGAGTTTAGTTGAAACTCGAACTTTCTGCCACACCGACAGAACCACGGGCCGCGCGCCGTCATTCCCGCCACCGCGCGCCGGGCCCGCGCCCCTCGCGCGGCCCCCCGTCGGAACCCCGCCCGAACCCCGTCCGGACCCCGGAAACGGCCGCACGCCCGCCCCGGCCGCGGATCTGCGGCGGGGCGGGCGTGCGGATGGGCTACGGGCAGTACTAGCCGTACATCCGGCGCATCGCGAAGTCGACCATCTGCTCGACGGCCTTCGCGTCGAAGACCATGCGGTGGTCGCCCTCCATGTCGAGGACGAAGCCGTACCCGGTGGGCAGCAGGTCGATCACCTCGGCGCCGGTGATCACGAAGTACTTGGACTCCTTGCCGGCGTAGCGGCGGAGCTCCTTGAGCGTGGTGAACATGGGGATCACCGGCTGCTGCGTGTTGTGCAGCGCCAGGAACCCCGGGGTGTCGCCCCGGGGGCAGTAGACCTTCGAGGTCGCGAAGATCTGCTGGAAGTCCTCGGCGGACAGCGACCCGGTGGTGAAGGCCCGTACCGCGTCGGCGAGCGACGGCGGGGACGGCTCGGGGTACAGCGGTGCCTGCCCGTAGCCCTGCGCGGGCTGCTGCGGGGCGTACTGCTGCTGGGCGCCCGGGTTCTGGTCGTAGCCGTACATGGAGCGAAGCCTATCGAGACCGGGAGCGCCGGGGGCGCCGAGTTCCGGTCAGTGGGCTTTCAGCCCCGCGACGAAGCCCGCCCACGCGCGCGCGGAGACGACCAGGACGGCCCCGTCCCGCACCTTGGAGTCCCGCACGGGGACGGCCCCGACGACTCCGTCGGCGACTTCGACGCATTCGCCGCCGGTCCCGTTGCTGTAGCTGCTCTTGCGCCACGTCGCGGCGCTCAGGTCAAATCCGCTGCTTGCCATTTCGATAGTCCTCTGCCGCAGCGTCGAGAAGGGCCAGGGACACCTCCGGCGGCAAAGCGGCGGCCCTCAACAGATCGTAAGACCTGCGGTACTCCTTCACGAGGGCCGGAAAGTCGATGAGCTGCCCGCTGTGCAGGCTCTCCACGTAGACCACCGGAGGCGCGTCCGGAAAGGTCATGACCCGTGCCATTCCCATCATGAGTGCGTGGGCGGCGGTCGTTTGCGGCACGACTTGCAAAATGGCCCGCGTCCTGCGGACCACTGCCCCGATGTGCTCCAAGAGCGCGGCCATCTGGCACGCGGGCAGGACTGGGCGGCGGATCACCGACTCGTCCAGGACCGCCCAGAAGTCGGGTGGGCACTCCTGGTCGAAGAGTTTGGCGCGCCCCATGCGGGCTACGACCAGCCTCTCGATCGCCGCATCGGATGCGCGGGGCATCGCGGCCCGGCTGACCGCCCGCGCGTAGGCGGGCGTCTGGAGCAGCCCCGGGACCAGCATCGGGGCCCAATCCTCGATCGTCTCCGCGAACGGCTCCATTTCGGCGACATCCGCGAAGTACTCCGCATGACCGGACTGCTTCGCCCTGCGCGCATCTTCACAGCGACGCTCGAAAAAGCCGTCCGTGCCGAGCTTCGCGTCCACGTGGCGGGCCAGATCCAGCGGCATCCGACGCTCGCCGCGCTCGATCTGACTCAGGAAGGGGACGCCCCGGAAGCTGTCCTCCGCCAGCTGCTCCAACGTGAGGCCGGCGACTTCCCGCTTGTAGCGCAACTCGGCGCCGTAGAAGGAGGGGACATTCGCCGAAGCATCGATGTCCTTACGAGGAGGCACAACCCACCACCGCCATTTGCCACTTGCCCTGCGCAACCTGAAACCCTTCCCACGGTACGCGGCGGCACGCCAGCCTGTGAGGGCTTCGTCACACTCCGCACAGGAACGGACCCGCCCTCATGAGCGACCACGTCAGCGACCGCCTCTCCGTCGAGGCTCTCGGCCGACTCCGCGCGGCCCTCGCGGCGCACGGGATCACCCTCCCCTCCCTCGACCTCCACCTCCCCTCCTACGCGGGGACCTCCGCGACCCCGCCCCTCATCGCTCTCGGCAACTGCAACCTGGCCACCGCCCGCCGCCTGACCGAGGCCCTGGCCGGCGAGCGGTGAACAGCGACCTCACGCTGCGACTGCTGGTCACCCCCGGTGCCATCCCCCTGGCCCGCCACGCGGTGCGCGAGCACCTGGGGAGCCCGGACGTGGAGCTCTGCGTCAGCGAGCTGCTGACCAACGCCCTCACCCACCTGGGCGAAGGCACCCCCGTCACCCTGCGCGTCACCGGAAGGGCAGCCCGTACGCGGGTCGAGCTCACTGACCCCGCCCCGCACGCACGGCCCGTACCGCGACAGGCCGCCGACGGTGACGAATCCGGCCGCGGCCTAGCCCTGCTCGACGCGCTGACACTGCAATGGGGGGTCATCCAGGGGCCCGGCAGCAAGACCGTCTGGTGCGAGCTCGAACTTGACCCTGGTCACAGTCGCCGTGGAAGGGTTGCCCTTATTACCGGCGGGTAGCATCATTACGTTACCGATCGGTATGCACTGGGAACCACTCTCACCGAGCCTTAACGGAGCCGTCGCCATGGGGCACTACAAGTCGAATCTCCGCGACATCGAGTTCAACCTCTTCGAGGTGCTCGGCCGCGACAACGTGTACGGCACCGGCCCGTTCGGTGAGATGGACACCGAGACCGCCAAGACCGTCCTCAGCGAGATCGCCAAGCTCTCCGAGAACGAGCTGGCCGCCTCCTTCGAGGACGCGGACCGCAACCCGCCGGTCTTCGACCCGGCCACGAACACCGCGCCCGTCCCGGCGTCCTTCAAGAAGAGCTACAAGGCCTTCATGGACTCCGAGTACTGGCGTCTGGGCCTGCCCGAGGAGATCGGCGGCACCACCTCGCCCCGCTCCCTGATCTGGGGCTTCGCCGAGACGATCCTGGGCGCGAACCCGGCCGTCTGGATGTACTCCTCGGGCCCGGCCTTCGCCGGCATCCTCTTCGAGGAGGGCAACGAGGCGCAGAAGAAGGTCGCGCAGATAGCCGTCGAGAAGCGCTGGGGCTCCACCATGGTCCTCACCGAGCCGGACGCCGGCTCGGACGTGGGCGCCGGCCGCACGAAGGCGATCCAGCAGGCGGACGGCTCCTGGCACATCGAGGGCGTGAAGCGCTTCATCACCTCCGGTGAGCACGACATGGAGGAGAACATCCTCCACTACGTCCTCGCCCGCCCCGAGGGCCACGGCCCCGGCACCAAGGGCCTGTCGCTCTTCCTCGTCCCGAAGTTCCACTTCGACTGGGAGACCGGCGAGCTGGGCGAGCGCAACGGCGTGTACGCCACGAACGTCGAGCACAAGATGGGCCTCAAGGCCTCCAACACGTGCGAGATGACCTTCGGCGACCAGCACCCCGCCAAGGGCTGGCTGATCGGTGACAAGCACGACGGCATCCGCCAGATGTTCATGATCATCGAGTTCGCCCGGATGATGGTCGGCACGAAGGCCATCGCCACCCTCTCCACCGGCTACCTGAACGCCCTGGAGTACGCCAAGGAGCGCGTGCAGGGGCCGGACCTCGCGAACTTCATGGACAAGACCGCGCCCAAGGTCACCATCACGCACCACCCCGACGTGCGCCGCTCGCTCATGACCCAGAAGGCGTACGCCGAGGGCATGCGCGCCCTGGTGCTGTACACCGCCTCGGTGCAGGACGAGATCCAGGTCAAGCAGGCCGCGGGTGAGGACGCCTCCGCCGAGATCGGCCTCAACGACCTGCTCCTGCCGATCGTGAAGGGCTACGGCTCGGAGAAGTCCTACGAGCAGCTCGCCCAGTCCCTGCAGACCTTCGGCGGCTCCGGCTACCTGCAGGAGTACCCGATCGAGCAGTACATCCGCGACGCCAAGATCGACACCCTCTACGAGGGCACCACCGCGATCCAGGGCCAGGACTTCTTCTTCCGGAAGATCGTCCGCGACCAGGGCGCCTCCCTGAACGTCCTCTCCGAGACGATCAAGAAGTTCCTGGCCGAGGCCATCGGCGGCGAGGAGCTGGCCGGCGCCCGCGACGCGCTGGCCAAGGCCGCCGTGGACCTGGAGGCCATCGTCGGCCGGATGATCGTCGACCTCACCGCCACCGGCGAGGACGTCAAGAACATCTACAAGGTCGGCCAGAACACCACCCGCCTGCTGATGGCCTCGGGCGACGTCGTCGTCGGCTACCTCCTGCTCAAGGGCGCGGCCGTGGCGGCCGAGAAGCTCGCCACCGCCTCCGCCAAGGACGTGGCCTTCTACACCGGCAAGATCGCCGCCGCGAAGTTCTTCGCCTCGCAGGTCCTGCCGAACGTCTCGGTCCAGCGCCAGCTGGCCGAGACCGTCGACAACTCCCTCATGGAGCTCGACGAGGCCGCCTTCTAGGCTGCTTCCCGCTCCGGCGCCCGCGAGCGCCCCGAGCCACGTCGTACGCAGGCGGCCGGGCCCCTTCCGAGGGGTCCGGCCGCCTGCGTGCACCCGCCCGTTCCCCTCTTGTCAGCCGTTCATGGGACGCTCGTAGACATGAGCCCACAGGACCAGCACAGCAGCAGGGGGTACTCCGTCCCCACCGGGCGGCCGTACGCCCTCAAGGAGCTGCAGGCGACCCTGGGCAGCCTCGGCGACCACCTGCGGGAGCTGTACGAAGGTGCGCACCCCGCCGAGTACGAGGGCCTGGCCGACGCCCTGTACATCGCGTTCCGGACCGCCGCCGGGCTCGCCCCCGCCAAGAGCTACACCGGCTGCCCCGAGCACCCCAACGGCGCCCTCGACCCCGAGGCGCCCGAGGGCTGGGGCCGCTGCCTCCTCTGCAACGACCGGCGCCGGCTCGGCCTGCGCTCCCACGGCGCCCGCCCCGCCCCGGCCGCCGAGCGGCCCGCCGGCGAGCAGCGCCGGCTCGGGTACCCGGTCCCGGCGCCGCCGTACACCCTCCAGGCACTGCGCGACTGCCTGCGCACGGTCGAGGACCGCCGCTTCCACCTCTCGCTGTCCTCCCCCGCCGACGACTTCGTGCGGATGGCGGACGACCTGCACCGCGCCTTCATCGTCGCCCGCGAGCTGTCCCGCCCGCGCAACGCGTCGGGCTGCTCGGAGCACCCCGGAGCGCCCATCGACCCGGACGCGCCGCCCGGTGAGGCCTGTATCTTCTGCGCCGGACGCAAGAGACGCGCGCAGCGCTCCGCGCAGACCCCGGAGATGCTCCCGCGCATCCGCCGGGGCGAGCGCAGGCAGCTGCAGCGCAGATTCGAGCGCCCGCCGGGCTGAGTACCGGAAGGGACCGCAGATCACACGCCCCGCGGCCCCGCACCCCCGGCTATCCGCCGCAGTCCGGCCATGGCGAACACGACCGTCGTTAAGGTGAACCACATGAGCTCTCCCGCCCGCTTCGACCGCGGCCACACCGACGATCTGATGACCTTTCTGACGGCCAGTCCGTCGCCGTACCACGCCGTGGCCAACGCGGCCGAGCGGCTGGAAAAGGCAGGCTTCAGGCAGTTGTCGGAAACGGACGCCTGGGATGCGGGCACCGGGGGCAGGTTCGTGCTCCGCGGCGGCGCGCTCATCGCCTGGTACGTCCCCGAAGGCGCGGCCGCCCACACGCCGTTCCGGATCGTCGGCGCCCACACCGACTCCCCCAACCTCCGGGTCAAGCCGCTGCCGGACACCGGCTCCCAGGGCTGGCGGCAGATCGCCGTCGAGATCTACGGCGGGACCCTGCTCAACACCTGGCTCGACCGGGACCTGGGCCTGGCCGGGCGGCTGACCCTGCTCGACGGCACCGACCGCCTGGTGAACGTGGACCGCGCACTGCTGCGCGTGCCCCAACTCGCCGTGCACCTCGACCGGGCGGTGAACTCCGACGGCCTCAAGCTCGACAAGCAGCGCCACATGCAGCCGATCTGGGGCCTGGGCGAGGTCCAGGAGGGCGACCTCATCGCCTTCCTCGAAGAGGAGGAGGGCCTGGCGCAGGGCTCGGTGGCGGGCTGGGACCTCATGGTCCACTCGATCGAGCCGCCCGCCTACCTCGGCCGCGACCGCGAGCTGCTGGCCGGTCCCCGGATGGACAACCTGCTGTCCGTGCACGCGGGCGTCGCCGCGCTCGCGGCGGTGGCGACCGCCGGCGGTCTCGACCACATCCCCGTCCTGGCCGCCTTCGACCACGAGGAGAACGGCTCGCAGTCGGACACCGGCGCGGACGGACCCCTGCTGGGCAATGTGCTGGAACGTTCAGTCTTCTCCCGCGGCGGCACCTACGAGGACCGCGCGCGGGCCTTCGCCGGCACCGTCTGCCTGTCCTCGGACACCGGGCACGCCGTGCACCCCAACTACGCGGAGCGGCACGACCCCTCGCACCACCCGCGCGCCAACGGCGGCCCCATCCTCAAGGTCAACGTCAACCAGCGCTACGCGACGGACGGCAGCGGACGCGCGGTGTTCGCCGCCGCCTGCGAGCGGGCCGGCGTGCCGTGGCAGACCTTCGTATCCAACAACTCCATGCCGTGCGGCACGACGATCGGCCCGATCACGGCCGCCCGCCACGGCATCCAGACGGTGGACATCGGCGTCGCGATCCTGTCGATGCACAGCGCGCGCGAACTGTGCGGCGCGGACGACCCGTTCCTGCTGGCGAACGCCCTGGTGGCGTTCCTGCAGGGCTGAGCGCCGGCCCGTACGCGCGCGGCCCGTGCCGCGGAGACGCGGCCCCGCCCCGGACGGTTCCGGGGCGGGGCCGCGCGCGCATCCGCCGTCCGCTACTCCTGCCCGGCGTCGAGGCCGGCCAGGACCAGCGGCAGCCGGGCCGCGCCGCCCTCGGCGACCCGCACCGGCACACCCCAGTCCTGCTGGTGCACGTGGCAGGCCGGGTACTCGTTGTGCGGGTCGTCGTCGCAGGACGCCGCCATCGCGGAGACGTGCACGATGCCCTCGGTGACCGCGGGGTTCAACCCCAGTTCCCGGAACAGGTCCGTGCCCGCGCCCTCTCCGGACAGCAGCAGCTCGGGCGGGGTCGAGGAGACCAGCAGCCGGGTGGACGGCCCGTACCGGTCGTCCAGCTTCTGCCCGGTCGGCGCCTGGAACACCACGTCCAGGCGCAGCGTTCCGGGGGCCACCTCGGTCGCGGCCCGCTGCGTGCGGTGCGCCACGGCCTCCACGCGGACCGCCTCCTCCGGCAGCCGCAGCCGGGTGAGCCGGTGCCGGGCCGACTCGACGACCACGATGTCCTCGCCGACGAGCACGGCGTCGCTCGGCTCGCGCAGATCGGTGGCGAGGGTGGTGACCTCGCCGCTGGCGGGGTCGTAGCGGCGCAGCGCGTGGTTGTACGTGTCGCTGAGCGCCACCGAGCCGTCGGGCAGCGCGGTCACGCCGAGCGGGTGCTGGAGCAGCGCCTGGCCGGCCGGGCCGTCGCGGTGCCCGAAGTCGAACAGCCCGGTGCCCACGGCCGTGCGGATCGCGTAGCCGCCCTCCGCGCCCGGGTCGGCCTCCACGTAGCGCAGGGCGCTGTTCTCCGAGTCCGCGATCCACAGCCGGTCCCCGGCGGCGGCGAGCCCGGACGGCTGCGCCAGCCAGGCCTCCCTGGCCGGACCGTCGTGCAGGCCCTCGCTGGTGGTGCCGGCCGCGACCTCCACGGTCCCCGACTCCGGGTCCCAGGTCCACAGCTGGTGGACGCCGGCCATGGCGATCCACACCCGGCCCTGCCACCAGGCCACGTCCCACGGCGAGGACAGGTCCACCTCCAGGGCGGGACCGGAGGTCGGCGAGCCCTGCCACCACTGCCGGCCCGTGCCGGCGACCGTCTCGACGGCGCCGGTGGCGGGGTCGAGGACGCGCAGCGCGTGGTTGACCGTGTCGGCGACGACGACGGAACCGGAGGGCAGCAGCGCCAGGCCCTGCGGCTCGTTGAAGGCGCCGGGGCCGAAGCCGCGCTCCCCGCCGCCGATGCGGCGTACGACGCCCTCCCCGTCGGCGGCCAGCTCCACGAGCTGGTGCCGGGTGGTGTCGGACACCAGGAGGTTCCCGCCCGGCAGGACGACCGCCTTGCCGGGGAAGCGAAGGTCGGTGGCGACCGGCTCGGGAGCCACGTACGGCCCGTCGCCCCGGCGCAGGGTGCCCTTGGCCTCGTGCTCGGCCTCCAGCTCGCCCACGAGGCGCTCCAGGGCGTGCGCGTGCCCCTCACCGGCGTGCTGGGCGACGATGTAGCCCTCGGGGTCGATCACCACGAGGGTGGGCCAGGCCCGGACGGCGTACTGCTTCCAGGTCGCGAGCTCGGGGTCGTCCAGGACGGGGTGGTGCACCCCGTACCGCTCGACGGCGTCGACGACGGCCGCGTGCTCGGCCTCGTGGACGAACTTCGGGGAGTGCACGCCGACGATGACGACGGTGTCGCGGTGCTTCTCCTCCAGTTCGCGCAGCTCGTCGAGGACGTGCAGGCAGTTCACGCAGCAGAAGGTCCAGAAATCGAGGATGACGATGCGTCCTCGGAGTCCGGTGAGGGTCAGGTCCTTCCCGCCCGTGTTCAGCCAGCCGCCCTTGCCGATCAGCTCGGGGGCACGGAGGCGGGCACGGCGGGGCGCGGGCGCGGGGGTGGGCACCGGGGCGGCATCGTTCATGCTTCAAGCTTGCCATCCGCCCGTGAACGCGGAATCACGGCCGTACGAAGCCGGCCACGCGCCGGACCCGGGGGCGGGGCGGCCGGGTCGGGTCGGGTCGGGTCCCGGGTCAGCCGAGGAAGGCGCGCAGCGAGCGGGTGAGGGCGGCGACGAACGCGTCCTGGACGGCGGGCGGGACGACGTCCAGGGAGAGGTACGGGTTCAGGTCCTCCAGCTCCACCAGCAGCAGCTCGCCGGAGGGCGCCCGGCAGGCGTCGACGCGCTGGATGCCGTGGTCGAGGGTGTTCCACTCGACGAAGGCGCGGGCGAAGGCCAGGTCCGCGGCGGTCGGCTCGTACGGGCGCAGTTCCCAGCGGCGGGCCGGGTCCGGGGCGTACAGCGCGTACTGGAAGGCGTCGTCGACGAAGTAGAAGGAGACCTCGTACGCGAAGTCGACGCGGGGCTGGATCAGGACGGAGCCGGCCGGGCCGCAGGGGCGCGCGGTGAACTCCAGGCCGATGGAGTCGGCGCCCCGCTTGGGCTTGACCGCGTACAGCGGCACCTGCGGGAGCTCCGCCAGCCGGGCCGGGTCGTCGACGGTCGGGATGACCGGGTAGCCGGCGGCCGTGAGGTCGAGGAGGTACTGCTTTCCCGCCATGTCGGCGCGCCCGGTGAGCGGGTTGTAGACCGGGGTCCCGGCGGCGAGGGCGGCCGCGCGGAAGGCGTCGTAGGTCTCCTGGTAGTGCAGGACCGGCCCGCTGTTGCGGACGACCACGGCGTCGAAGCCGGGCATCAGGGCGCGGGCGTCCGCGGGATGGCACAGGGCGATCTCGAAGGACTCCCGCAGCCGCGAGGTCAGGAATATGTCCTCGTCGCAGTAGCGGCGCCCCCGCGCGGGGTAGGCCAGGTCGGTCACGTAGAGCAGAGGCATGACGGCAACCTATCGCGGGCCCGGACCGCACCCCGGAACACCCCGTACGTGACGAAAGCCGGAGGCGGGGGCGGCCGGGCCGGCAGGGCCCCTCAAGGGGTGGGGAGGCGGCGGTCCTTGAGGGCCGGGAACTGGGCGCGGGTCTCGGAGACCTTCGCCGGGTCGATGTCCACGGTCAGGACGGCCTCGCCGGGGCCGGCCTCCGCCAGCACCTCGCCCCACGGGTCCACCACCAGGCTGTGCCCGGCCTGTTCGACGCCCGCGTGGGTGCCGGCGAGGCCGCACGCCAGGACGTACGACTGGTCCTCCACCGCCCGCGCCCGGCTGAGCAGGGTCCAGTGCGAGCGGCGGCGCGCGGGCCAGCCCGCCGCGACGACCATCGTGGTGGCGCCGGCGTCGACCAGGCCCCGGAAGAGCTCGGGGAAGCGCAGGTCGTAGCAGGTGGCGATGCCGAGCACCTGTTCCGGCAGGGCCACCGTGGTGAGGGAGTCGCCCGCCGCCATCAGCACCGCCTCGCCCTGGTCGAAGCCGAAGCGGTGGATCTTGCGGTAGGTGGCGGCCAGCTCGCCCGCCGGGGACAGGACGAGGGCCGTGTTGTACAGCGAGCCGTCGCCCGCGCGCTCCACGACCGACCCGGCGTGCAGCCACACACCGGCGTCCCGCGCGGCCGCGGCCATGGCCTCGTACGTCGGGCCGTCCAGCGGTTCCGCCTCGGTCTCGAACTGCTCGTAGGCGAAGGCGCCGACCGGCCACAGCTCCGGCAGGACCACGAGGTCGGACCCGGCCTGCTCCCGTACGAGACCGGCCACCCGGGCCCGCCGGGAAGACACCGACTCGCCCTCATTCACCGCGATTTGGATCAGCGAGGCGCGCACACTACCACCGTCCTGGCATTCAAGCCGTCAACTCGGGCCTACGATCGTCACACGAAAGCACTGCCGGGGTGCTCACCGGCAGCGTAGTTTTGGAAACTGAGTCTTCGAAGTCTTGAGCATCCAGAACGCGCCACTGAACAGCACCGCGAGGGGTCCCGTTGACCGTCCATCCCAGCCTTCAGCCCTATGCCGACGCGTGGACGCACTCCATCGAGGCGATATCCGAGCTGGTCCTCCCGCTGGCGGAGGGTGAGTGGAACCGGGCGACGCCGTGCCCCGGCTGGTCGGTCCGCGACATCGTGTCGCACATCATCGGCATCGAGTGCGAGCAGCTCGGGGACCCGCGGCCGATCCACACGGTGGCCCGGGACCTGCGGCACGTGGTGGACGAGTTCAGCCGGTACATGGAGGTGCAGGTCGACGTGCGCCGCCACCACACCGCCCCCGAGATGACCTCCGAGCTGGAGTACACGGTCATCCGGCGCGCGCGCCAGCTGCGCAACGAGAAGCGGGATCCGGACACGATGGTGCGGGGGCCGCTGGGCGACCAGGTGACGCTGGAGCAGGCGCTGCGGCTGCGGGCGTTCGACGTGTGGGTCCACGAGCAGGACCTGCGGGCGGCGCTGCGCGTGCCCGGCAACTGGGACTCGCCGGGCGCTTACGTGGCGCGGGACATCCTGCTGGCGGGGCTGCCGAAGGCGGTCGCGAAGGGCGCGGGCGCGCCCGCGAACTCGGCGGTGGTCCTGGACGTGCACGGTCAGCTGGAGTTCATGCGGACGGTACGGGTGGACGCGGAGGGCCGGGGGACGCTGGACAAGGCGCCGTCGCTGGGCCCGGCGGTGACGCTGACGCTGGACTGGGAGACGTACGTCCGCCTGGCGGCCGGGCGGGTGCGGCCGCACGCCGTGGCGGACCGGGTGAAGGTGGAGGGGGATCCGGAGCTGGCCGCGGCCATCCTCGCCGCTTTCGCCGTGACGCCGTAGCGGCGGGCGGGGGGCCTGCCGCGCCCGGCTCCACCGGGACCGGGGCCCCGCGCCGCCCACGCCGGCGGGGCTTCGCACGCCCGAACGCCGTCGAGCGGCGCCCCGGCCGCCAGCCCGGTCGCGGGGCCGGTCGCGGGGCGAGTCACGCCCCCTCGCGGGCGAGGGCCCGGCGACGCAGGCGGAGGATCTGGGCGACGCCCAGGGCTTCGAGGACGAAGACGGTCGAGAAGGCGACGCGGTAGTTGTCGCCGGTGGCGTCCAGCAGGACGCCCACCGCGAGCAGCGTGGTCATCGAGGCGATGAAGCCGCCCATGTTCGTGATCCCGGAGGCGGTGCCCTGGCGTTCCGCCGGGTTGGCCGGACGGGCGAAGTCGAAGCCGATCATCGATGCCGGTCCGCACATCCCGAGCACCAGGCACAGGGCGACCAGCAGCCCCATCGGCGCCCGGTCCCCGGGGTACACGAGGACCGCCGCCCACAGGGTGGCGGTGACGGCGACCGTGCCCAGCGCCAGCGGTATCCGCGCGGACTGCCGGCGGCCGACCAGCTGGCCGTAGACCAGGCCGAGTGCCATGTTCGAGGCGACCACCAGCGTCAGCAACCCGCCCGCCGTGCTCCGGGACAGCCCCTGCGCCTCGACCAGGAACGGCATCCCCCACAGCAGCAGGAACACCATCGCGGGGAACTGCGTCGTGAAGTGCACCCACATACCGAGCCGGGTGCCGGGCTCCCGCCAGGACTCGGCGATCTGGCGGCGCACGAAGCCGCCCCCGCCGCCCCGTACGGGGGCCGGTCGGGGCGCGGGCCCGTACCCCTCCGGGTGGTCGCGCAGGAACAGCACCAGCGGCACCAGGACGACCAGCCCCGCGACCGCGCTGCCCGCGAAGGCGGCCGTCCAGCCGACGCCGTGCAGGACGGGCGCGAGCACCAGGGTGGAGACGAGGTTGCCCGCCATGCCGACGAGCCCGGCCAGCTGCGCCACGAGCGGCCCGCGCCGGGCCGGGAACCACCGGTTGCCCAGACGGAGTACGGAGATGAAGGTCATCGCGTCGCCGCAGCCCAGCAGGGCGCGCGCGGCGAGTGCCATGCCGTACGAGGGCGAGAGCGCGAAGCCGAGCTGCCCCAGGGTGAAGAGCACAGCGCCCAGCGTCAGCACCTTCTTGGTGCCGAGCCGGTCCACCATCAGGCCGACGGGTATCTGCATGCCCGCGTACACGAGCAGTTGGAGCAGCGAGAAGGCGGCCAGGGCCGAGGCGTTGACGTGGAAGCGGTCGGCGGCGTCGAGTCCGGCGACGCCGAGGCTGGTCCTGAAGATCACCGCGACGAAGTAGACGGCGACGCCGATGCCCCAGACGG
>NZ_JBHXRU010000054.1:0-43367 GCF_042716255.1 Streptomyces sp. NPDC058662
GGACAAGGGGGCGCGGGCCGCTCGGGGGCCGGGGCGGTTACGCCTTGCGCAGGCGGAACGTCAGGGCCAGGGACTCGTCCGTGAACGGTTCGCCGTACGCCCCGTCCGCCTCGCCGGCGGCGGAGGCGGCGAAGTCGGTGGCGAGCACCTCGTCGGCGATCAGCGCCGCGTGGTCCGTCAGGGCCGTGACGACCTCCGGCTCCGCGGAGGACCACCGCAGGGCGATCCGGTCCGCGACGTCCAGGCCCGAGTTCTTGCGGGCCTCCTGGATCAGGCGGATCGCGTCACGGGCCAGCCCCGCCAGCCGCAGCTCCGGGGTGATCTCCAGGTCCAGGGCGACCGTCGCCCCGGAGTCCGAGGCCACCGACCAGCCCTCGCGCGGGGTCTCCGTGATGATGACCTCCTCCGGGGAGAGGGCCACGGACTCGCCGTTCACCTCGACCTCGGCGGCGCCGGCGCGCAGGGCCAGGGACAGGGCCGCCGCGTCGGCCGCGGCCACCGCCTTGGCCACGTCCTGCACGCCCTTGCCGAAGCGCTTGCCCAGGGCCCGGAAGTTCGCCTTCGCCGTCGTGTCCACCAGGGACCCGCCGACCTCGGAGAGGGAGGCCAGGGAGGAGACGTTCAACTCCTCGGTGATCTGGGACCGGAGCTCCGGGGAGAGGGCCTCGAAGCCCACCGCGCCGACCAGCGCGCGCGACAGCGGCTGGCGGGTCTTGACGCCCGACTCGGCGCGGGTGGCCCGGCCCAGCTCCACCAGGCGGCGGACCAGCTGCATCTGCTGCGAGAGGGCGGGGTCGATCGCGGAGGGGTCCGCGACCGGCCAGGCGGACAGGTGGACCGACTCGGGGGCGTCCGCGGTGACCGGGACGACCATGTCCTGCCAGACCCGCTCCGTGATGAACGGGGTCAGCGGGGCCATCAGCCGGGTGACCGTCTCCACGACGTCGTGCAGGGTGCGCAGCGCGGCGGCGTCGCCCTGCCAGAACCGCCGGCGCGAGCGGCGGACGTACCAGTTGGACAGGTCGTCGACGAACGCGGACAGCAGCTTGCCGGCGCGCTGGGTGTCGTACGCCTCCATCGCCTCGGTGACCTCGGTGACGAGGGCGTGCAGCTCGGAGAGCAGCCACCTGTCCAGGACGGTCCGGTCGGCCGGAGCCGGATCCGAGGCGGAGGGCGCCCAGTTCGAGGTACGGGCGTACAGGGCCTGGAAGGCGACCGTGTTCCAGTAGGTCAGCAGCGTCTTGCGCACGACCTCCTGGATCGTGCCGTGGCCGACGCGGCGGGCCGCCCACGGGGAGCCGCCGGCCGCCATGAACCAGCGGACCGCGTCCGCGCCGTGCTGGTCCATCAGCGGGATCGGCTGGAGGATGTTGCCCAGGTGCTTGGACATCTTCCGGCCGTCCTCGGCGAGGATGTGGCCCAGGCAGACGACGTTCTCGTACGAGGACTTGTCGAAGACCAGCGTGCCGACCGCCATGAGCGTGTAGAACCAGCCGCGGGTCTGGTCGATCGCCTCCGAGATGAACTGCGCGGGGTAGCGCTTCTCGAAGATCTCCTTGTTCTTGTACGGGTAGCCCCACTGCGCGAACGGCATCGAGCCCGAGTCGTACCAGGCGTCGATGACCTCGGGCACGCGGACGGCGGTCAGCGCGCAGCCCTCGTGCCGGCACGGGAAGGTGACCTCGTCGATGTACGGGCGGTGCGGGTCCAGGGCACTGTGGTCCCGGCCCGACAGCTCGCTCAGTTCGGCGCGGGAGCCGACGCAGGTGAGGTGGCCCTCCTCGCAGCGCCAGATCGGCAGCGGAGTGCCCCAGTAGCGGTTGCGGGACAGCGCCCAGTCGATGTTGTTGTTCAGCCAGTCGCCGAAGCGGCCCTGCTTGACCGAGTCCGGGAACCAGTTGGTCTTCCCGTTCTCGCGCAGCATCGCGTCCTTGACGGCGGTGGTGCGGATGTACCAGGACGGCTGCGCGTAGTAGAGCAGCGCGGTGTGGCAGCGCCAGCAGTGCGGGTAGCTGTGCTCGTAGGCGATGTGCTTGAACAGCAGGCCGCGCGCGTCGAGGTCGGCGGTCAGCTTCTCGTCGGCCTTCTTGAAGAAGACGCCGCCGACCAGCGGGACCTCCTCCTCGAAGGTGCCGTCGGGGCGGACCGGGTTCACGACGGGCAGGCCGTACGCGCGGCAGACCGCGAGGTCGTCGGCGCCGAAGGCGGGCGACTGGTGGACGAGACCGGTGCCGTCCTCGGTCGTCACGTACTCGGCGTTCACGACGTAGTGGGCGGGCTCGGGGAACTCGACCAGCTCGAAGGGGCGCTGGTAGGTCCAGCGCTCCATCTCCTTGCCCGTGAAGGACTCGCCGGTGGCCTCCCAGCCCTCGCCCAGGGACTTCTCCAGCAGCGGCTGGGCGACGACGAGCCGCTCCTCGCCGTTGGTCGCCACGACGTACGTGACGTCCGGGTGCGCGGCGACGGCGGTGTTGGAGACCAGGGTCCACGGGGTGGTCGTCCAGACCAGCAGGGCCGCCCGGCCGGCCAGCGGGCCGGAGGTGAGCGGGAAGCGGACGTACACCGACGGGTCCACGACCGTCTCGTAGCCCTGCGCCAGCTCGTGGTCGGAGAGGCCGGTGCCGCAGCGCGGGCACCAGGGGGCCACGCGGTGGTCCTGGGTGAGCAGCCCCTTGTTGAAGATCTCCTTCAGGGACCACCACACGGACTCGACGTACTCGGGGTCCATCGTCCGGTAGGCGTCGTCCAGGTCGACCCAGTAGCCCATCCGGGTCGTGAGGTCGGCGAACGCGTCGGTGTGGCGGGTCACGGACTCGCGGCACTTGGCGTTGAACTCGGCGATGCCGTACGCCTCGATGTCCTGCTTGCCGTTGAAGCCGAGCTCCTTCTCGACGGCGAGCTCGACGGGCAGGCCGTGGCAGTCCCAGCCGGCCTTGCGGGCCACGTGGTAGCCGCGCATGGTGCGGAAGCGGGGGAAGACGTCCTTGAAGACGCGGGCCTCGATGTGGTGCGCGCCGGGCATGCCGTTGGCGGTGGGCGGGCCCTCGTAGAAGACCCACTCGGGGCGGCCCTCGGACTGCTCCAGGGTCTTGGCGAAGGTCTTGCTCTCGCGCCAGAAGTCGAGGACTGCGTGCTCAAGGGCGGGCAGGTCGACCTGGGCGGGTACCGGGCGGTACTGCGGCGGTGTGGTCATGAGGCTGAACTCTTCCTCCGGCGGGATGTCACTTCCGTCGGAGGGACGAGAGCCGTCCTGTGGATCAGGGACGTGCTGCTCCCGCGGTACCACCCTCCTTGGCCTCCGGACAGGTCCGGCGGCCCCCTCATTGGGGTGCGAAGCCGGTTCTACTCGCGTGCCCGGGGCCCTCGCGGGTCCGTGCGCGCTTTCTTCCGGCGGCTCCGGGGTGATCCTTCACGTCGCGCTCGCCCCCGGGCTCTCACCGTCCCCGGGTCGCTCCTGGCTGCGTCCGACGCTACTCGTCCCCATCCATGCCTCTCGCTGGGGCCAGTGTACGGGCCCGGGGGCCGCCCGGCAGACCGGTTTACGGGGGCCCGCGGCCGGGCCCCCGCCCCGGCGCGGCGGGGGCGCGGGAGCCGCCCGGCGGGGGCCGTCGGGGCGACCCGTACGGTCCCGCGCGGCGGTACGGGTTCGGGTGGGGCGCGTGGGGCGGATTACGGGGCTTCCGGCTGGGCACAACGGATGCAGGTCGGCGTCTTCGGATGCGCGCCCCGTTGCCGCGGGGCCGGAGTCGATTTATCGTTCCGGCACGATTCGCGAGCAAAGATCACAGTATGTGAAGGGGCCGCGACCATGGTGGCGAAGAAGACCGCCGGGAGTACTGCGAAGAAGGCCGTCGGACGGGCCGCCGGGAAGGCGACGGCGGCCGGCGGCGCGGCTCCGGCCGACGACGCGGCTCCGGCCGGGAAGGTGACCGCCGCCGGGGCGACCGCCGCGAGGAAGACGGCTGCCGTCCGCGGGACGGCCGCCGGGAAGAAGGCGACCACCGTCGCGAGGACGACGGCCGCGAGGAAGGCGACGGCCGAACCGGCCGGCGCCGAGGGGGCGGCGCAGGCCGCGAAGAAGACGGGAGTCCGCAAAGTGGTTGCCAAGAAGAGCACGGGTGCGACGAGGAAGACGGTGGCCGCCACCAGCGGGCTGCCCAAGACGCGCCCCGCGGCGCCCTCCGCGCCCGGCGAGCTCGCCGTCCGGCCCGGGGAGGACCCGTGGACCCCGGAGGAGGTCGGGGAGGCCCGTACCGCGCTGTCCGCCGAGGTGGTGCGGCTGCGCGACGAGCTGGAGGCCTCCGAGGCCGCGATCTCGGGCCTGATGCGCGACTCCGGGGACGGCGCGGGCGACGACCAGGCCGATACGGGCACCAAGAACATCACCCGGGAGTCCGAGCTGGCCCTCGCGGCGAACGCCACCTCGATGCTGGAGCAGACCGAGCGGGCTCTGGAGCGGCTG
Source organism: Streptomyces sp. NPDC058662 (assembly GCF_042716255.1). Taxonomy (NCBI): domain Bacteria; kingdom Bacillati; phylum Actinomycetota; class Actinomycetes; order Kitasatosporales; family Streptomycetaceae; genus Streptomyces; species Streptomyces sp. NPDC058662. The sequence goes on from NZ_JBHXRU010000054.1 coordinate 4,463, forward strand.
GAGGCGGGCACCTACGGGCTCTGCGAGAACTGCGGGCAGCCCATCGGCAAGGCCAGGATGCAGGCGTTCCCGCGGGCGACGCTGTGCGTGGACTGCAAGCAGAAGCAGGAGCGGCGGCACTAGGGCGTCGCGAGCCCGGCAGGATTCGAAAGGGACGCCCTGGGTCGGGAGCCGTACGGGGCGGGAGTGCGCCGGGGCCCCGGCGGGCGGTGAGGTACCGCACAGGCGTGCACGCGTGCCCTGACGTACTCTCGTGTCTCGTCAGGGTCCAGCAGCCTGGCGCGTCTGTGGTCGGCAACCGGGTACGAGCTAGTTCGAGGGACTCACGTGGCAGAGGCGGAGCGCATCATCGGTACGCCGGAGGTCGGGGACGACTCCCAGCCGGAGTCCGCCGAGCCCAGGGGGCACCGGCGGATCGTCGCGCTGCTCGTCGTGGCGACGCTCGCCTACGTCCTCGACCTCGGTACCAAGATGCTGGTCGTGGCGAAGCTGGAGCACCAGCCGCCGATCGAGATCATCGGCGACCTGCTGCGGTTCGAGGCGGTCCGCAACCCGGGCGCCGCGTTCGGCTTCGGCGAGGCGTTCACGATCATCTTCACCTGCATCGCGGCCACCGTGATCGTGGTGATCGTCCGACTGGCCCGCAAGCTCTACAGCCTGCCCTGGGCAATCGCCCTGGGCCTGCTGCTGGGCGGTGCGCTGGGCAACCTGACCGACCGGATCTTCCGTTCGCCGGGCGTGTTCCGGGGGGCCGTGGTCGACTTCATCGCGCCGGCCCACTTCGCCGTCTTCAACCTCGCCGACTCGGCGATCGTGTGCGGCGGCATCCTGATCGTGCTGCTGTCCTTCAAGGGCCTGGACCCGGACGGCACCGTCCACAAGGACTGACCGCGGGACCGGGCGCCGAGCCGCCGCGGAGCCGTGCGGGGGACCGAGCGCGGGGCCGGTCATCTGCCGAGTCCTGCATACTCGACGGGTGAGTACGATTCCCGAGATCCGCACCCTGCCCGTTCCCGATGGCCTTGAGGGCGAGCGCGTCGACGCCGCCATCGCCCGTATGTTCGGATTTTCCCGGACGAAGGCGGCCGAACTCGCGGCCGCGGGGAAGGTGTCGGTCGACGGCAGCATCGTCGGGAAGTCCGAGCGGGTGCACGGCGGCGCCTGGCTCGAAGTCGAGATGCCCGCCCCCCCGCGGCCGGTCGAGGTCGTGGCCGAGCCCGTCCCCGGCATGGAGATCGTCCACGACGACGACGACATCGTCGTCATCATGAAGCCGGTGGGCGTCGCCGCCCACCCGAGCCCCGGCTGGACCGGCACCACCGTCATCGGCGGCCTCGCCGCGGCCGGCTACCGCATCTCCACCTCCGGCGCCGCCGAGCGCCAGGGCATCGTGCACCGCCTCGACGTCGGCACCTCCGGCCTGATGGCCGTCGCCAAGTCCGAGCGCGCGTACACCTCCCTCAAGAACCAGTTCCGCGAGCGCGTCGTCGACAAGCGCTACCACGCGCTGGTCCAGGGCCACCCGGACCCGATGAGCGGCACCATCGACGCGCCGATCGGCCGCCACCCGAGCGCCGACTACAAGTGGGCCGTGACCCAGGAGGGCAAGCCCTCGGTCACCCACTACGACCTGATCGAGGCCTTCCGCTCGGCCTCGCTGCTGGACATCAAGCTGGAGACGGGGCGCACGCACCAGATCCGCGTGCACATGGCCGCGCACCGCCACCCCTGCGTCGGCGACCTGACCTACGGCGCCGACCCGACCGTCGCGAAGCGGCTGGGGCTGACCCGCCAGTGGCTGCACGCCGTGCGGCTGGGCTTCGAGCACCCGTCGGACGGGCAGTGGGTCGAGTTCGAGAGCACCTACCCGGCCGACCTGCAGCACGCGCTGGACGTGATCCGGGCGGAGAGCGAGTGACCCCGCCGCAGGTCGCGATCCGGGTCGCCACCTCCGAGGAGGACCTGCGGGCCTGCTTCGCGGTGCGCACCGCGGTCTTCGTCGTCGAGCAGTCCGTGCCGGAGTCCGTCGAGTACGACGCGTACGACGCGGACGCGGTCCACGTGCTGGCCGTGGCGCCGGACGGGGAGCCGCTGGGCACGGGGCGGCTGCTGCACGGGGCCGCCGCGCTCGGCAAGACCGGGTCCGAGGGAGTCGGCTCGCTGGGCCGCCTCGCCGTCGCCCGGTCCGCCCGCGGGCTGGGCGTGGGTGTGGCGCTGGTCCGTGCGATCGAGGCGGAGGCGGCCCGGCTGGGCCTGGCGGCCGTCGACCTGGGCGCGCAGACGCACGCGCTCGGCTTCTACGAGCGGCTCGGCTACGTGGCGTACGGCCCGGAGTTCGAGGACGCGGGGATCCCCCACCGCGCCATGCGCCGCCCCCTCGCGGACAGCCCGCCGAACTGAGCCCCGCTCCCGGCCCCGGACGTCCGACACGGGGCGGCGGGGCGCCACCCGGCGCCGCCGCGTGCGGCGGACTGGCAGGGTGGGGGAGTGGATCAGCTTGCTCTCCTGTTCGTGCTGCTGCTCGGGGCCGTGGTCAGCGTCCCGCTCGGAGACCGGCTCGGACTGCCCGCGCCCGTCCTGATGACCGTCGGCGGCGTCGCCCTCGCGCTGGTGCCCGCCGTGCCCAACGTCGACGTCCCGCCCGAGTACATCCTGCCGCTGGTGCTGCCGCCGCTGCTGTACGCCTCGGTGCAGCGCACCTCCTGGCGCCAGTTCGCCGCCAACGTGCGGCCCATCCTGCTGCTGGCCGTGGCCCTGGTGTTCGTCACCACCGCCGCCGTCGCGGCCGTCGCGCACGCCGTGGTGCCCGGGCTGCCGATCGCCGTCGCCGTCGCGCTCGGCGCGCTCGTCGCCCCGCCCGACCCGGTCGCCGCCACGGCGGTCGCCGGATCGCTCGGGCTGCCCCGGCGCATGGTGTCGATCCTGGAGGGCGAGGGGCTCTTCAACGACGTCACGGCCATCGTGCTCTACCACGTCGCCGTCGCCGCGGCCGTCAGCGGCAGCTTCTCCTGGCCGGCGGCGCTCGGCGAGTTCGTGCTGTCCGCCGTCGTCGCCGTGGCGGTCGGCCTGGCCCTGGGCTGGGCGGCCCACCGGCTCATGGGGCGGCTCGGTGACGCCAGCCTGCAGATCGGGCTGACGCTGCTGGTCCCGTTCGTGTCGTACGTGATGGCCGAGGAACTCCAGGGGTCGGGGGTGCTGGCGGTGCTGACGACGGCCCTGTTCCTCGCCGAGTACGCCTCCGACGCCGACGACGTGCTGGGCAGGCTCGCCGGGCACACCTTCTGGGAGGTCGTCGACATGCTGGTGACGGGCGTGGCGTTCGGGCTCATCGGGCTGGAGCTGCACAACGTCTTCGGCACGGCGAAGGGCCGCGAGTGGGAGATGGCCGGCGCGGCGGCGGCCGTGGTCGCGGTGGTCGTCGGCGTGCGGCTGGTGTGGCTGCTGCCGGCCGGCTGGCTGGCGAAGAAGCTGCACCGGCGGCGCGACTACGACGAGGAGATCCCGCTGAGCTGGCGGGAGAGTGTGGTGATGTGGTGGGCCGGGATGCGGGGCGTGGCCTCGGTCGCCCTGGCCCTCGCCCTGCCGTTCCGGACCGACGGCGGCGAGGCCTTCCCCGCGCGCGACGAGATCGTCTTCATCGCCTTCTCCGTGATCATGGCGACGCTGGTGCTCCAGGGCCTCACCCTGCCGTGGCTGGTGCGGCGGCTGGGGGTGGAGGCCGACTCCGACGCCGACAAGGAGATCGAGCGCGTCCTCGCGATCCGCGCGGCCAAGGCGGCGAAGCGCCGGCTCAAGGAGATCCAGGAGGTCGAGGACCTGCCGGAGGACCTGGTCGAGACGCTCCACCGGCGCGCGTACGACGTGGGAGCGCGGATCAGCCCCGACATGGTGGACGAGGAGCGGCGCGAGGCGTACGCGAAGCGGGTCGAGCGCATCCGCGACATCCAGCGGATCCAGCGGGAGATGATGTCGGCGGCCCGCCACGAGGTGCTGGCGGCGCGCAGCGAGCCCGGCTCGGATCCGGAGATCGTGGACCGGGTGCTGCGGCACCTGGACGTACGCAGCCTGCGCAGCCCGTGAGTCGGGTCCCGGCCGCCCGTCCCACGGCTTCGGGCCGGGGCCCCCAGGTCGGGGCTACCGGGCCGGGGCTACCGGGTCGGGGCGGTGCGGGCCCTGCCCTGGCCGGGGCCGGGGCCGGGGCCGGCCGCGGCGGCCGGGTCGGCGGCCAGGTCGGCGGCCGGGTCGGCGGCCGGGTCGGAGAGCGGGGAGGCGGGCGGGGTGCCGTGGGCCGGGGCGGTGGCGATGCGGGGGAGGGCGTAGGGGTGGTGGGCGACGAGCCAGGCGATCAGGCGCTCGCGGACTTCGCAGCGGACGGTCCACACGTCGTCGGCGTCCCTCGCCGTGACCATCGCGCGGACCTGGACCGTGTGCGGGGTGGTGTCCGTCACCACCAGGCCCGCGCCGCGGCCGTCCCACTCCGGGATGTCCTTGAGGATCCGCTGGAGCTGCTCGCGCATGAGCTCCACCGGCGCGCTGTGGTCCAGGTGCCAGAAGACCGTGCCGGTCATCTGCGCACCGCCGCGCGACCAGTTCTCGTACGGCTTGCTCGTGAAGTACGAGACCGGCATCGTGATCCGGCGCTCGTCCCAGGTGCGGACCGTGAGGAAGGTCAGGGTGATCTCCTCGACCGTGCCCCACTCCTTGTCGACGACGACCGTGTCGCCTATGCGGACGGTGTCGCCGAAGGCGATCTGGAGCCCGGCGAAGAGGTTGGACAGGGAGGACTGGGCCGCGATACCGGCGACGATGCCCAGCACACCGGCGGAGGCGAGCATCGAGGCGCCGACCGTGCGCATCGGCGGGAAGATCAGCAGCATCGCCGCCAGCGCGACGATCACCACCACCGCGGTCACCACCCGCTGGATGAGGGTGACCTGGGTGCGGACCCGGCGGACCCGGGCGGCGTCCTGGGCGCCGGCGGCATAGCGCGCGTAGGTGGAGTCGACGATCGCCGTGGCGAATCCCACGAGCAGCCAGGCCGCGCCGGCGATCAGGACGATGGTCAGGGCCCGGCCCACACCCACCGAGTGGTCGGGCAGGACGCGGGCCTGCCGGTACGACCCTCTGAGCAGACCCGCGCAGAGCACGAGCTGGAAGGGCAGGCGGCAGCGGCGCACCAGCCCCCACAGGGGGGTCTCGGGGTGCCGGGCGTCTATTCGGCGCAGCAGCAGGTCGAGCAGCCACCCGATGAGCAGGGTGACGGCCAGGCATGCGCCGACGACGACGGCAGGACGCAGGACGTTCTCCATCTCCATGGGTAAGAACGTAACCGGATGCCGTCGCGGGAAACTGGCACGATGGGAGGCATGAACATCATGCTCTTCCATTCGACGTACGGGCTGCGGCCCGCGGTGCACTCGGCGGCCGACCGGCTGCGCGCGGCTGGGCACCAGGTCCAGGTGCCCGACCTCTTCGAGGGGCGCACCTTCACCACCGTCGAGGAGGGCATGGCGCACCAGGACGCCATCGGCCGGGACGAGCTGCTCAAGCGCGCGGTGCTGGCCGCCGCCCCCCACTCCGACCAGGGCCTGGTCTACGCGGGCTTCTCCTTGGGCGGCTCCCTGGCCCAGCACCTGGCGCTGGCCGACGCCAAGGCGCGCGGACTGCTGCTCCTGCACGGCACCGCCGACCTGGAGGAGACCGCGGCGGTGGACGAGCTGCCGGTGCAGCTGCACGTCGCGGACCCGGACCCCTTCGAGCCGCACGACTGGCTGACTGCCTGGTACCTGCGGATGCGGCGGGCCGGTGCGGACGTGGAGGTCCACAGCTATCCGGGGGCGGGGCACCTGTTCACCGATCCGGGGCTGGAGGACTACGACGCCGAGGCCGCCGAGCAGGCCTGGAAGGTCGCGATCGGCTTCCTCGACAGCCTGTAGGGCGGCGCCGCCGATCGCGGCCGGCGGCTGCCGGTTCGCGTCCCGCGGCGCGCCTCCCCGCCCCGACGCGTCGGCGCGGGGCACGGTCCGGCGCTCTCCGGCCCGTGCCCCGCGCCTGTTCACGGCGGGGGAGCTGTGGTTCAGCCCGCCCGGTAGGCCGTCCAGTTGCTCGTCATCCGGGCCACCTGGCCCGCGGAGAACTGGTACATGCAGGAGTCGTACGTGTAGTCCATGAAGTTGCGGATCGGGTCGGTGCCCGGCTTGCTCGCGCAGCTGTCGCGGCCGGTCGGGCACTCGTACGCGGCGCTCTTCTCGGCCGGGGTGTCGGCGACGTAGTCGCCGTTTCCATTGCAGCCGCCCTGGAAGGTGTGGTAGAGGCCGAGCCAGTGGCCGACCTCGTGGGTGGCGGTGTCGCCCTCGTTGTAGTTGGCCGAGGCGCCGCCCGGCAGCGAGCTGTCGAGTACGACCACGCCGTCCATCTTGGGGCTGGAGGCGTAGGAGGTCGGGAAGGTCGCCCAGCCGAGCAGGCCGCCGGAGAGCTTGGCGGTGTAGAAGTTCAGCGCGCCCGGGCCGCCCTTGCGCAGGGTGTTCTTCATGGCCGTCTCGGCCTGGGAGCCGGAGGCCAGGTTGTACCAGGCGGCGTTGTCCGTGTAGTCCGTCGAGGCCAGGGTGAACTGGAAGTTGGAGTTCACGTTGCCCGTGCCCTGGCCGCCGTAAGCGGCGTTCAGGACCGCCAGCTGCTTGCTGATGTCGGTGGCCGTCAGCTTTCCGGCGGTGCCGGAGTGGACGACGTGGAAGTACACGGGGATGTTCGTGACGGCCTCGGCGGCGCGCAGGCTGCGCTGCGGCTGGTTCTTGAGGGCCTTGTCGAGCTTCGCCCTGAGATCGGCGTCCATGGCCTTCGCCTGGGTGTCGGTGACCTCGTTGGGCTCGTGCGCGTGCTCGTCGTGGGGGCGGGCGACGCGGGCGTTGGCGGCGGCTCCGGCCGTGCCTTCCTCGACGCACACCTCGGCGGGGGTCTTGGCGGCGGCGAGCGTGGTGGGCGCGGCGAGCGGGGTGAAGGCAAGCGTTCCGGCCAGGACCGCCGTACCCATGAGGCGGCGGCGGAGAAGGGGGGATATGCGGGCAAAGGCGCGCACGTGTGCTCCTCGCGGTGGGGGGTTGTGGCCGAAGGATCTCTCCGACTGGCGCGAAGCTTATGTGTGCATGACATATTCAGGTCAAGATCCCTACGTAAAAGATTTGTTGCTTCTGATGCCGAAGGGGCGCCTGGTCTGAACCAGACGCCCCTCGGGACCGCAGATTTGACGGTTTGTCAGCGAACCGGTTGGTTGGCCCGCTCCACCTTCTGGGTCCCGTTCAGGGTCCGGTAGGAGCGCGCCCACGCGGCTGTGGCGTCCTGCCGGGCCTTGTCCGATACGACGTAGTAGTCCATCTGGGAGCGCTCGGCCGTCACGTCCAGGACGCCGTACCCGTGCGCGTCCATGTCCAGCCACTTCACATGCCAGTTGGCGCTCTTGACGGCCGTCTCGGCGACCAGCGAGGCCGTGTCGGCCGGCACGCGCAGGATGTCGTCGAGGTTGTCCGAGCTCACCGAGGTCACCACGAACTCGGTGGCCGCCGTGCCCGATCCCGGGTACGTCGCCATGTTCACCGGGACCTCGTTCGCCCACGCCATGTGGATGTCCCCGGTGAGGAACACGGTGTTCTTGACGCCCCGGTCCTTCAGGTGGCCCAGCAGCTCCTTGCGGTCGTCCGTGTAGCCGTCCCACTGGTCCACGTTGACCGCGATGCCGCCCTCCGGCAGGCCGAGCAGCTTCGCCAGCGGCTTCATCAGGTGGGCGGGCAGGGAGGCGAAGGCCACCGGCGAGATCATCACCGAGGTGCCGACCAGCTTCCACGTCGCGGTGGAGTTCGCCAGCCCGGACTTGAGCCAGTCCAGCTGGGCCCGCCCGGTGAGGGTGCGCTCGGGGTCGTCGACCGAGCCGCTGCCGGCCTTGACCTGCTGCGAGCGGAAGGAGCGCAGGTCGAGGAGGTGCAGGTCGGCGAGGGTGCCGAAGCGCAGGCGCCGGTAGACGGTGCCCGCGATGGAGGCGCGGACGGGCATCCACTCGAAGTACGCCTGCTTGGCGGCGGCCGCGCGGGCCGCCCAGTCGCCCTCGGAGGCGGGGGTGTGGTTGTCGGCGCCGCCGGACCAGGTGTCGTCGGCGAACTCGTGGTCGTCCCAGATGGCGATGACCGGGTGCGCGGCGTGCAGCGCTTGGAGGTCGGCGTCGGTCTTGTACTTCCCGTGCCGGGTGCGGTAGTCCGCCAGCGAGACGATCTCGTGCTCGGGCTCGTGCCGGCGTACGACGTACTTGGCCTCCGGGTAGCCCCCGGTCTGGTACTCGTAGATGTAGTCGCCCAGGTGCAGGACGGCGTCCAGGTCGGCGCGGGCGGCCAGGTGGCGGTAGGCGGAGAAGTAGCCGGACTCCCAGTTGGCGCAGGAGACCACGCCGAACCGGACCCCGGGGGTGGCGGCCTCGTGCGCCGGGGTGGTCCGGGTGCGGCCGACGGGGGAGACGGTGGCGCCGGCGGTGAACCGGTACCAGTACGGCGTCTGCGGGCTCAGGCCGCGGACGTCCACCTTGACGGTGTGGTCGGTGGCGGCGCTCGCCGTGACGGCGCCGGTGGCGATGATCCGGGAGAAGGCCTTGTCCCCGGCCACCTCCCAGGTCACCTGGACGGCGGGGCCGGCGCCGGAGCCCGGCAGGGCCTCGGCGGTCGGGGTGACGCGGGTCCACAGCAGGACCCCGTCGGGCAGCGGGTCGCCGGAGGCGACGCCGTGCAGGAAGGCGGGCGCGGCGGTTGCCGCGTGGGCCGCCGGGGCGCCCAGCGCGGTGAGCGGGGCCAGCGCGGCCGTGGCCGCCGCGGCGAGGACGACCGTACGGCGACGGGGCGCCGCCTGGGTCGAAAGGGAGGAGAGATGACTGGTCACGGATGATCATATTACTGGCGGGTATGGTCACTGGAACAGTCATCGGAAAGCAACGGGCGGGCGAACTTCGGGAGTTCGCCCGCCCGTTGGCGCGCCGTGTCCGGAAACCAGTTCCGGGATTGGCCTGGGATCAGCCCTTGAGGGCCTTGTCCACAGCCTCGGTGAACGCCTGCGCCGTCGCCGGGGTCTCGATCTTCTTGCCGTCCATCCTCAAGGTCGGAGTGCCCGTCACCCCGGACTTGTTGAAGGCCTTCGACATCTCCAGCGCCCACCGGTCGTAGGTGCCGTTCTCGACCGCCTTCTTGAACTCGGCGTTGCCCTTCAGCGCCGGGACCGTGTCCGCGACCTTCAGCAGGTAGTCGTCCTTCGCGAAGCTGTCGACGCTCTCCTCGGGGTGCAGCTCCTTGGAGTACAGGGCGGCCTTGAAGTCGAGGAAGGCGTCCGGACCGACGTTCAGCGCCGCGCCCAGCGCGCTCAGCGCGTTCTTCGAGCCCTCGCCCTTGACGGCGTTGTCGATGAAGGTGGCGCCGAAGTACTGGAGCTTGAACTTGCCGGCGTCGACGTCCTTCTTGATCTGCTCGCCGACCTCCTGCTCGAAGGAGGCGCAGGCCGGGCAGCGCGAGTCCTCGTAGAGCTCCAGGGTCTTGGGCGCCTCGGCCTTGCCGACGACGACCGTGGTGCCGTTCTCGCCCGTGGTGTTCTTCGGCTGGACCAGCTCGGCCGTGGCCGCCTTGTCCCACTGGTCGGGCTGGTTGGCCTGCACGACCAAGTAGCCGACGCCGCCGGCCAGGGCCAGGACGCCGACGACCGCGGCGGCCACCAGTACCTGTCGGCGTGCGCGGGCCTTCTTCGCCTGCGCCTCGCGCTCGGCGCGCAGCCGCTCGCGGGCCGCGGCCTTGTTCGCCTGGCTGTTGCGTGAACTCATGATGATCTCCGTGGAAGTGTGCGGAAGGAAGGGACCGTGCGCGGTTCAGGCGCTCGCGAGCGCGCCGCGCACGGGCGGTCCCCGCCGTCCCACGGAGTGTGCGGGGAATCGCGTACGGGCCCCCGGGCCCGGAACGCGCGGCCGCAGGGGCCGCCGCGCGGGACCGGGAGCGGGCGAGGCCGAGGCCGCGGCCAGGCGCAGCGGCCGGAACGCGAAGCCGGCCACCGCCCGCAGCAGCCGGCCCAGGGCCCGCTCGCCGCGGCGCAGCCACCCGGCGGCCAGCAGCCCGACCGAGACGTGCGCGCCGAGCAGCAGCCAGGGCGTCCACACGCCGGGCGCGGCCAGCAGCGCGGCCGGGTCGGAGGCCGGTCCGGCCACTTCGGTGAGCGGCCCGCCCACCGGATTGCCGCCGCACAGCGCGTCCAGGCCCATCGCGCGCAACGGGCCCGAGACGGGACCGCCCGCGGGGCCGTAGCAGAGGTGCTGGCCGGCGGTGAACAGCGTGTCGGCCGCCAGTTCCAGCGGCACCAGCAGTCCCGCGATGGGGCCGAAGCCCCGCTCGCGGCCCGCCAGCGCGTAGGCGATCGCGAACACGCCGGCGAAGGCCCCGGCGATCATCGCGGGCGGCAGCGGCACCCGGGACATCAGGACGTGCGAGCCGGCCGAGAGCAGCACGACGAGCGCGCTGAACAGCGCCGCCCGCAGCCCCCGGAGGCCCACCCCTGATATGTCCATCGCGGCGAGTCTGCCATGCCTTCCTGTGGAAGCGGGCTACCGGGTCAGGCGGCCGTTGCGGAACAGGTCCACGAAGATCTGGTGGTCCGCCCGGGCCCGGGCCCCGTAGGCGTGGGCGAAGTCCACGAGGAGCTCGGCGAAGCCCTCCTCGTCGGCGGCGATGGCCGCGTCGATGGCCCGCTCGGTGGAGAAGGGGACCAGCGTCTGGCCGCTCTCGTCCTCGTCGGCGGCCCCGTGCATCGTCGCCGTCGCCCGGCCCAGGTCCGCGACGACCGCCGCGATCTCCTCCGGCTCGTCCAGGTCCGACCAGTCCAGGTCCACGGCGTAGGGGGAGACCTCCGCCACCAGCTGGCCCGCCCCGTCCAGCTCGGTCCAGCCCAGCCAGGGGTCGGCGTGGGCCTGGAGCGCGCGCTGGGAGATCACCGTGCGGTGCCCCTCGTGGTGGAAGTAGTCCCGCACCGCCCGGTCCGTCACGTGCCGGGAGACCGCCGGGGTCTGCGCCTGCTTGAGGTAGATCACGACGTCGTTCTCCAGGGCGTCGCTGTGGCCCTCCAGCAGGATGTTGTACGAGGGCAGGCCCGCCGAGCCGATCCCGACGCCCCGGCGGCCCACCACGTCCTTGACCCGGTAGGAGTCCGGCCGCACCAGGGACTCGTCGGGCAGGGTCTCCAGGTACCCGTCGAAGGCGGCCAGCACCTTGTAGCGGGTGGCGGCGTCGAGCTCGATGGTGCCCGCGCCGGGCGCGAAGCGGCGCTCGTAGTCGCGTATCTCCGTCATCGAGTCCAGCAGCGCGAAGCGGGTGCGCGCGCGGGCCGAGCGCAGCGCGCCCAGCAGCGGGCCCTCGGCGGTGTCCAGGGTGAAGGAGGGCACCTCCTCGTACTTGACCCCGGCCGCCAGGCGGTGGATCCGCTCGCGGTAGGCGGCCGCGTAGATCCGCACCAGCTCGCTTATCTGGTCGTCGCTGAGCGCCTTCGTGTAGCCGATCAGGGCGACGGAGGCCGCGAACCGCTTGAGGTCCCAGGTGAAGGGGCCGACGTAGGCCTCGTCGAAATCGTTCACATTGAAGACCAGCCGGCCGTGGGAGTCCATGTAGGTGCCGAAGTTCTCGGCGTGGAGATCGCCGTGGATCCAGACCCGGCCCGTCCGCTCGTCCAGGTAGGGGCCGCCGTGGCGCTCCCGCTCCAGGTCCGCGTAGAAGAGGCAGGCGGTGCCCCGGTAGAAGGCGAAGGCGGAGGCCGCCATCTTCCGGAATTTGACCTGGAAGGCCGCGGGGTCGGCGGCGAGGAGCGCGCCGAACGCGGTGTCGAACACGTCGAGGATCTGCTCCGCGCGCTGCTCGTCGGTCGTCTCGGGAACCGCCATGGCGGATGCCTCCTGGTGGTGCGGGGGTGCGGGGTGGGCCGGTTTTCGATCGTGCGGGGCCGGACGGTGTCCTTGGTCGTGCAACGCATGACCGTACCCCTGCGTGCCCGTGATCTGTCACCCGCGCGTCGTAGACTTCGAGGCCGCCCCCCTCTCTCCCCGCCGGAGGTCTGCCACCGTGACCAAGCCGCCGTTCACGCACCTGCACGTCCACACCCAGTACTCGCTGCTGGACGGTGCCGCGCGGCTGAAGGACATGTTCAACGCGTGCAACGAGATGGGCATGACGCACATCGCCATGTCCGACCACGGCAACCTGCACGGGGCCTACGACTTCTTCCACACGGCGCAGAAGGCCGGCATCACGCCGATCATCGGCATCGAGGCGTACGTCGCCCCCGAGTCCCGGCGCAACAAGCGGCGCATCCAGTGGGGACAGCCCCACCAGAAGCGCGACGACGTCTCCGGCTCCGGCGGCTACACGCACAAGACGATCTGGGCGGCGAACGCCACCGGCCTGCACAACCTCTTCCGGCTGTCCTCCGACGCCTACGCCGAGGGCTGGCTCACGAAGTGGCCGCGTATGGACAGGGAGACCATCAGCAAGTGGTCGGAGGGCCTGATCGCCTCCACCGGCTGCCCCTCCGGCGAGCTCCAGACCCGGCTGCGCCTCGGCCAGTTCGACGAGGCGCTCAAGGCCGCCTCCGACTACCAGGACATCTTCGGCAAGGAGCGCTACTTCCTGGAGCTGATGGACCACGGCATCGAGATCGAGCGCCGGGTCCGCGACGGGCTGCTGGAGATCGGCAGGAAGCTCGGCATCCCGCCGCTGGTGACGAACGACTCGCACTACACGTACGCCAGCGAGGCCGGCGCCCACGACGCCCTGCTCTGCATCCAGACGGGCAAGAACCTCTCGGACCCGGACCGCTTCCGCTTCGACGGCACCGGCTACTACCTGAAGTCCACGGACGAGATGTACGCCATCGACTCCTCGGACGCCTGGCAGCAGGGCTGCGCCAACACGAAGCTGGTCGCCGACCAGATCGAGACGGAGGGCATGTTCCAGTTCCGGAACCTGATGCCCAAGTTCGACATCCCGGACGGCTACACCGAGGTCACCTGGTTCCGCGAGGAGACCATGCGCGGCATGCACCGCCGCTACCCCGGGGGCATCCCGGAGGACCGGATGAAGCAGGCCGAGTACGAGATGGACACCATCATCTCGATGGGCTTCCCGGGCTACTTCCTCGTGGTCGCCGACTTCATCATGTGGGCCAAGAACCAGGGCATCGCGGTGGGCCCGGGCCGAGGCTCCGCGGCCGGCTCGATCGTGGCGTACGCCATGGGCATCACCGACCTCGACCCCATCACCCACGGCCTGATCTTCGAGCGCTTCCTGAACCCCGAGCGCGTCTCCATGCCCGATGTCGACATCGACTTCGACGAGCGCAGGCGCGTCGAGGTGATCCGGTACGTGACCGAGAAGTACGGCGCCGACAAGGTCGCCATGATCGGCACCTACGGCACCATCAAGGCCAAGAACGCGATCAAGGACTCCGCGCGCGTGCTGGGCTACCCGTACGCCATGGGCGACCGCCTGACCAAGGCCATGCCCGCCGACGTCCTCGGCAAGGGCATCCCGCTCTCCGGCATCCTCGACCCCTCGCACCCCCGCTACAGCGAGGCCGGCGAGATCCGCTCGATGTACGAGAACGAGCCGGACGTCAAGAAGGTCATCGACACCGCCCGCGGCGTGGAGGGCCTGGTCCGCCAGATGGGCGTGCACGCGGCCGGCGTGATCATGTCCAGCGAGACGATCACCGACCACGTGCCCGTCTGGGTACGCCACACCGACGGCGTCACCATCACCCAGTGGGACTACCCGAGCTGCGAGTCGCTCGGCCTGCTGAAGATGGACTTCCTCGGCCTGCGCAACCTGACGATCATGGACGACGCCGTCAAGATGGTGAAGGCCAACAAGGGGATCGACATCGATCTCCTGGCCCTGCCGCTCGACGACCCCAAGACCTTCGAACTGCTCGGCCGGGGCGACACCCTCGGCGTCTTCCAGTTCGACGGCGGGCCCATGCGGTCCCTGCTGCGGCTGATGAAGCCGGACAACTTCGAGGACATCTCCGCCGTCTCGGCCCTCTACCGGCCGGGCCCGATGGGCATGAACTCGCACACGAACTACGCCCTGCGCAAGAACAAGCAGCAGGAGATCACCCCGATCCACCCGGAGCTGGAAGGGCCCCTCGAAGAGGTGCTCGCGGTCACCTACGGGCTGATCGTCTACCAGGAGCAGGTGCAGAAGGCCGCCCAGATCATCGCCGGGTACTCGCTCGGCGAGGCCGACATCCTGCGCCGCGTGATGGGCAAGAAGAAGCCGGAGGAGCTGGCGAAGAACTTCGTCATCTTCGAGGAGGGCGCCAAGAGGAAGGGCTTCAGCGACCAGGCGATCAAGGCCCTGTGGGACGTCCTGGTCCCCTTCGCCGGCTACGCCTTCAACAAGGCGCACTCGGCCGCCTACGGCCTGGTCTCGTACTGGACCGCCTACCTCAAGGCGAATTTCCCGGCCGAGTACATGGCCGGCCTGCTCACCTCGGTCAAGGACGACAAGGACAAGTCCGCGATCTACCTGAACGAGTGCCGCCGGATGGGGATCAAGGTCCTCCCGCCGAACGTGAACGAGTCGGAGCCGAACTTCGCCGCCCAGGGCGACGACGTGATCCTCTTCGGCCTCACCGCCGTGCGCAACGTCGGGCAGAACGTCGTGGAATCGATCATCAAGACCCGCAAGGCCAAGGGCAAGTACTCCTCCTTCCCCGACTTCCTGGACAAGGTCGAGGCCGTCGTCTGCAACAAGCGGACCGTCGAATCGCTGATCAAGGCCGGCGCCTTCGACGAGATGGGCCACACCCGCAAGGGCCTGGTCGCCCACCACGAGCCGATGATCGACAACGTGGTCGCGGTCAAGCGCAAGGAGGCCGAGGGGCAGTTCGACCTCTTCGGCGGCATGGGCGACGAGAGCGCGGGCGACGAGCCCGGCTTCGGGCTCGACGTGGAGTTCTCCGACGTCGAGTGGGAGAAGTCGTACCTGCTGGCGCAGGAGCGCGAGATGCTCGGGCTCTACGTCTCCGACCACCCGCTCTTCGGCCTGGAGCACGTCCTGTCCGACAAGACCGACGCCGGGATCTCCCAGCTCACCGGCGGCGAGCACGCCGACGGCGCCGTCGTCACCATCGGCGGCATCATCTCCGGCCTCCAGCGCAAGATGACCAAGCAGGGCAACGCCTGGGCCATCGCCACCGTCGAGGACCTCGCCGGATCCATCGAGTGCATGTTCTTCCCCGCGACCTACCAGCTCGTCTCCACCCAGCTGGTCGAGGACACCGTCGTCTTCGTCAAGGGCCGCCTCGACAAGCGCGAGGACGTCCCCCGCCTGGTCGCGATGGAGATGATGGTCCCCGACCTCTCCTCAGCCGGCACCAACGCGCCCGTGGTCCTCACCATCCCCACCGTCAAGGTCACCCCGCCGATGGTGACCCGGCTGGGCGAGATCCTGCGCCACCACCGGGGCAACACGGAGGTGCGCATCAAGCTCCAGGGACCCCGCACCACCACCGTGCTGCGCCTCGACAAGCACCGCGTGCAGCCCGATCCGGCGCTCTTCGGCGACCTCAAGGTGCTGCTCGGGCCGTCCTGCCTGGCCGGCTGACACCATCCCCGCCGTATGACGGAAGGGCCCGCCCGGTATCCCCGGGCGGGCCCTTCCGTCACTCACCGCGGACGCGGGCGTCAGTTGTGGCCGAACTTCTTTTCCTTGCGCTTGTGGGCCATGTCCATCGGACTCGGCGCCTGCGAGGCCTGCTCGAACGACGACTCCGAGGAGCCGCGCGAGGCGTCCTGCGCGGACGTGCCCTGCTGCTTCGAGGGCTGCTTCTGGTTCTTGTTCTTGGCCATGGTGGAGCCTCCGTGAGGGTCTAGGGGCCAGGACCGCCTTCACACTCACACAACGCCAGAAACCGCGCATTTTGGATCATTACCGCGCGTAGCGGACGGCGGCTTCCCGCCCTCCGTGAGATCCGCCACGCCGATGATCGAGTTCCTGACCTCAACGCCCGTGCGGTCGGGCAGACTCGGGGAACATCCAGAGGACCCCCACGGAAGAGGGTGGAACGCGTGGACCGCTGCGTCGTCCTGGTGGACGCCGGCTACCTGCTGGGCGCCGCCGCGAGCCTTCTCGCAGGGGAGCCCTCGCGCTCCCGCATCACCGTCGACCACGCCGCCCTCATCCAGGGTCTGCGCGAACGGGCGGAGGCGGACACCGAGCAGCCCCTGCTGCGCATCTACTGGTTCGACGGCGCACCCGACCGGGTGCCGCAGCCCGAGCACCGGCGGCTTCGCGTCATGCCCCGCGTCACCGTCCGGCTGGGCGCTCTGACCCGCAGCGACGGCCGCTGGGCGCAGAAGGGCGTCGACGCCGCCATGCACGCCGAACTCACCGAGCTGGCCCGCAACCGCGCCTGCTCCGACGTGGTCCTGGTGACGGGCGACGGCGACCTGCTGCCCGGCCTGATGTCCGCCAAGGAGCACGGCGTCGCCGTCCACCTGTGGGCCGTGCAGGCCGCCGACGGGGACTACAACCAGTCCGAGGACCTCGTCGCGGAGGCCGACGAGCGCCGGGTCCTGGACCGGACCTGGATCACCCGCGCCGTCCGCGCGAAGGACCTCACCGGCCTCTGCTCCCCACCGCCCGCCCCGCGCCCCGACATCGCCGCCATCCTCTCCGCCCCGCTGCCCGAGGCGGCGCTCGCGGAAGCCGCCCGCAACGGCTCCGCCGCCGCCGGGGAGGACGAGAGGGAGGGTCCCCCCGCGGCCGGCCCGGCCCCCGCCGGCGGGGGCCGCACCGTACCCACGCCCAAGGACCTCGCCGGATCCCTGCGCGCCCCCGGGCAGCAGACCCCGCCCCCGGGCACGCACGGCGCCGGCCAGCCCCCCGCCGGCAGCGCCCTGCGCTGGTCCTCCGACAAGGGCTGGATCGACCGCGCCGGACCCCTGGGCGAACCCGCCGAGACCGCCTCGCTGCCCACCCTCGCCCAGCTCACCAGCGCGGAGCAGCGCTGGGCGGACCGGGAGGAGGACATCACCACCGTCGGCGGGGACCCGTTCGAGGTGGGACAGGTGTTCGCCCGGCGCTGGATGGAGCGGCTCCCCGAGACCACCCACCTGCAGAAGCTCGCCACGATGTACCCCCGCATCCCGCACCGGATCGACGGGGAGCTGCTGCGCTATGCCGCCCGGTTCGGGCTGCTCGCGCACAAGGACGACCAGATCGACGAGCACGACCGGTACGCCATCCGGGCCGGTTTCTGGCGCGAGATCGACGTCCGCGCGGCCGCCGAGCACGTGGGCGCCGTACCCGCCCCGGCCCCAGGAGCCCCGGCCGGGCACCCGGCCGACCCCGGCGACCCCGGGGGCCGGGTGGGGGCCGGAACCCCGTAGGCTGCTCCCTCGTGAGTACGGGCACAGCACAGGCGGGACCGCCGCGAGGGCAGCACACCGCGGCGACGACCGCGGACGCGGCCTCCGACGCGGCCTCCGGCGACGTGGTCTGCGCGGTGCGTGACCTGGTCAAGACCTATCCGGCGGTACGCGGACGGCGCGGGGCCCCCGCCCTGCCCGAGACCCGCGCCACCGACGGGATCTGCCTGGACGTCCGGCGCGGCGAGATCTTCGGCCTGCTCGGCCCCAACGGCGCCGGCAAGTCCACCCTGGTCCGCCAGCTCACCGGACTGCTGCGCCCCGACGCCGGCGCCGTGACCCTCCTCGGCCACGACCTCGTACGCCACCCCGAGCGCGCGGCGCGGCTCCTCGCCTACCTGGGCCAGGAGTCCACCGCCCTGGACGAGCTCACGGTGGCCCTGGCCGCCGAGACCACCGGGCGGCTGCGCGGACTGGGCGCCCGCCGGGCACGGGCGGAACGCGACGCCGTACTGGAGGAACTCGGGCTGACCGCGATCGCCGGGCGGCCCCTGAAGAAACTCTCCGGCGGGCAGCGCCGGCTGGCCTGCTTCGCCGCCGCCCTGGTGGGCGAACGGCCCGTCCTGGTCCTCGACGAGCCCACCACCGGCATGGACCCGGTGGCCCGCCGCGCCGTGTGGTCGGCCGTGGACCGGCGGCGCGCCCGGCACGGGGCCACGGTCCTGCTCGTCACCCACAACGTCATCGAGGCCGAGACGGTCCTCGACCGGGTCGCCGTCATCGACCAGGGCAAGGTCATCGCCTGCGACACCCCGGCCGGACTGAAGGCCAAGGTGTCGGGCGAGGTCCGGCTGGAACTGGTCTGGCGCTCCGCCGCACCGATGGAGGTGCCCGAGGTCGCGGCGCTCGCCCCGCTGGCCGCCGAGTCGGGGCGCCGCTGGGTGCTGCGGCTCGCGCCGCAGGACGCCCGCGCCGCGGTCGCCGCGGTCACCGGGGGGCCGGCCTTCGCCGCCCTCGACGATTTCACGCTGGCCACGCCGAGCCTGGAGGACGTATACCTGGCGCTCGGCGGGCGGATGAAGGGCCTGGTCAAATCGTGACGACCGCCGCCGTCGCGGGCGCAGCCCGCACCCCCGCGGAACTGGCGCCGAGGGCGCGGTTCTTCCCCGCGCTCGCCGCCGTCTACCGGGCGCAGCTCTCGCGGGCCCGGGTGGCGCGGATCCCGCTGCTCTTCGTGGCCACCTTCCAGTCCGTCGGGATCATGGTCCTGATGCGGGGAGTGGTGGACGGCGGCTCGGAGGCCCGGGCCGTGGTCGCCGGGTCCTCGGTGCTCGTCGTGGCCTTCGTGGCGCTCAACCTGCTCGCGCAGTACTTCGGACAGCTGCGGGCGGGAGGCGGACTCGACCACTACGCGACCCTGCCGGTGCCGCCCGCCTCGGTGGTGCTGGGCGCGGCCGCCGCGTACGCCTCCTTCACCCTGCCCGGAACCCTGGTCACCGCCGTCTTCGGGTGCGTGCTCTTCGGGCTCCCGCTGGGCGGGCTGTGGATCCTCGCCGCCGTGGTGCCGCTGGCCGGGGCCGCGCTGGCCGGGCTCGGCGCGGCGCTGGGCCTGCTGGCGCCCCGGCAGGAACTGGCCACGCTGGCCGGGCAGCTCGGCATGTCGGCGGCCCTGCTGCTCGGGGTGCTGCCGCCGGAGCGGATGCCGGAGGTGATCGTGTGGACGCGGGACCTGCTGCCCTCGACGTACGGGGTGGAGGCGTTCGCGCGCACCTTCGCCGCCGATCCGGACTGGGCGGCCGTCGCGGTCGACCTCGGCGTGTGCGCCGGCGTCGGCGTGCTCTCGCTGGCACTCGCGACCTGGGCGTACCGGCGGGCGGCGGTCCGCTGACGCCGGCCGCGGGCACACCTGGCACGATGTGGGGGTGACCGAAGCCGTGACCCCGCCGTCCCCGTTCGACCCGCCGTCGCTCCCGCCCGGGAAGCCCGGTGACGCCGCCCCGGTCGTCACCGCGCAGGACATCCGGGACGGGGCCGCCGTGGCCCTGGTGGTCGGCGTGGCCGGAGTGCTCCTCGGGCTGCTCTGGGCCTGGCTGGCGCCCCGGGCGCAGTACGTCTCCAACGGGCAGGCCGTGTTCCTGCGGAGCACGGAGAGCGAGGCGCGGATCGGCGCCGACGGGACGTTCTTCCTGCTCGCGACGGGGCTGGGGGTGCTGAGCGCCATCGCGGTGTTCCTGTGGCGCCGCACGGGCGGTGTGCCGCTGGTGGTCGGACTCGGCGTCGGGTCGGTGTTCGCCGCCCTGGTGGGATGGCGGCTCGGCCTGTGGCTGGGGCCCTCCTCCGACCTCGCGGCCTCCGCGCTCAAGGCCGGCAAGGGCGTGCCGTTCGAGGCGCCGCTCCAACTGCTGGCGCACGGGGTGCTGCTCGCCTGGCCGATGGTGGCCGTGGCCCTGCACCTGGGGCTGACGGCCCTGTGGTCGCCGCGAGAGCCGGAGCCCGTGCCCGAGTGGGTCGCCGCCGGCCCGCCGCCGCCCCTCCACGCCGACGAGGTCGGGCCGCAGCCCTCCTCCTGAGTCGTACGGGGCCCCGGCCTAGGGGCGGGCGACGGGCGCGAGGACGGCGCCCGTCAGGGCCGCCAGGTCCGCCGGCGCCAGCTCGACCTCCAGGCCCCGGCGCCCCGCCGAACAGCAGATCGTGGCGTGCTCCGAGGCCGACGCGTCGAGCACGGTGCGCAGCCGCTTGCGCTGCCCCAGCGGCGAGATGCCGCCGCGGACGTAGCCCGTGGCGCGTTCCGCGAGCGCCGGGTCGGCCATCGCGGCCCGCTTGCCGCCGACCGCCGTCGCCAGCGCCTTCAGGTCCAGCGAGCCGGAGACCGGCACCACCGCCACCGTCAGGACACCGTCCACGTCCGCGACGAGCGTCTTGAAGACCCGCTCGGGCGGGACGCCGAGCGCCTGCGCCGCCTCCTCCCCGTAGGAGGGATGCGCCGGGTCGTGCGCGTACGCGTGCGTGGTGAACGCCACTCCCGCCGCCGTCAGGGCGACGATCGCCGGGGTGCCGGCCGCCTGCTTGGACCTCTTCGCCACCGCGCCCTCAGTTGGGGCTCGTCGGGGCGCGGGTCAGGTCCACCGCCGGCAGGGAGGGCAGGTGGCGGATCACGGCCGTCTCCGCACGCAGCAGCTTCAACTCCTCCGCCAACCGGGTGGCCGTGTCCGGCGCCTGCAGCAGCCGCTGCTTCGCCGGGATGTCCAGCACCGCCGCCGCGGCCACCAGGTACGAGACCACCGACGGCTCGTCGGGGAGCTCCACACCCGTCAGGGACCGCTCACGCGCCCCCGCCAGCCGCTTCTGGTAGCTGCGGAAGGCCCGCAGGACGCCCTCCGCCAGCGCGCCCGCGCCCTCCCCCGCGTCCTCGGGGATCTCCTCCAGCTCGGCGGTCAGGAAGGGGCCCGAGGAGTCGACCGACAGCAGCCGGACCCGGGTCGTCCCGGTCGCGAGCACCTCGAAGCTGCCGTCCTCCCGCTCCCGGACGGTGGCCGCGTCCGCGACGCACCCCATCCGGTGGAACGCCTGGATCGGATCGGCGCCGAAGCCCGCGGCGGGGCCGCGCTCCGGCAGGGCCGTCTGGTCCGGCAGGCCGGGCGCCGTCGGCGCGGCCTCCCGCCCGTCGCGGATCGCGACGACCGCGAAACGCCGCGGCTCGTCCTCGCCCGTCTTCAGCAGCTCGCGCATCATGGCGCGATAACGCTCCTCGAAGATGTTCAGCGGGAGGACGAGCCCCGGGAACAGCACCGAGTTCAGGGGGAAGAGGGGCAGGCGAACGGTGGTCACGAGGCACAGGGTAATAGCCCCGGCGCCGGCCCCGTCACCCCCGCCTCAGCAGCCGTGACGCACCCGCCGCCACCGTCGTCGCCAGGATCCAGCCGAGGATGACCAGGGACGCCGCCCCCCACTGCCAGCCGCCCGCCAGCCTCCACCGTCCCTCCTGTCCCAGATCGATCACCGGCAGCAGCAGATCCAGCGCGTAGAGCGGGGCGCTCCACTGCGGGGACTCCTCGGCCTTGATCGGCGGCGGGTCGTGCTGCGAGAACAGCAGCGCCCCCGCCGCCCAGAGCACCGCCATCCACAGCGCGGCCCGCCCCGGGCGGTACCCGTAGACCACCGTCCAGTCCTGGAGGTGGCCCCAGGCCCGCGCCGCGGGCGGGAGGGTCGCCCGCCGGCGGCGCTGCTTGGCCAGCAGGACCTCGCGCGCCTCCGCGTCCTCACCCCCGGCCCGCAGGACCGCCGCCAACCGCTCGTACGGCTCCGGCGAGTACTCGGGAGTGGCCGCCTCCACCCAGTCCAGCCGCCGGGAGAGGGGGAAGTGGCCCCGGGGCGCGAGGTTCTCGTAGACGAAGCCCTCCATGGACACGCCGCCCGGCCCCGGCCAACTGGTGGAGGTGTCGACGAGCTTCACCACCTTGGCGCCCGAGACCACCACCCTGCCGCGCTCCGGCCGCTCGCCGACGAAACGGAACTCGGGAGTCTGGATCCGCCGCAGGGACATCTCCTGCTCGTCGGTGAACAGGAACCGCGCCCCGTAGAAGTCGACGGCGTCGCCGAAGCGGCCGTCGTCCAGCCGCAGCCCGCCCCGGCACTCGAAGCGCCGCGACCGTTCGCCGCGTGCCGGCGTCGCCCCCAGCCCGTACGGGGGAGTGGTGCTGTTCGAGCCGGGGGCGGGCTCCAGGGCGATCGAGGTCAGGTACAGGGTCCGCTCGACCGTCAGCTGCGGGGCGTTCAGCGCGTACCGCCCGTACGGGTTGCTCAGCCGCGCCCCGCGCAGGTTCATCGACACTCCCACCTTCGCGCCCCGCAGGCTCACCTCCCCGTACGTCTCCAGCATCTCGCCCTGGAAGTCCTGCGCGACCGACAACCCGTCGGCGGCGATCGCCCGGCCCTTGCTGTCGCGCTGCGCCACCACCTGGCTGACCAGCAGGTCGGTGCCGATCTGGGCGTCGGTCAGCCGGATGCCCCGGGCGACCCGGCAGCGCGGCAGGTGCAGGTCCCCCTCCGTGTGCAGGCGGGAGGCCTCCAGCCTCGGGATCACGCAGTTGACGAGGCGCAGCGTGCCGAAGCGCGCCTCGGAGATCTGGACCTCGCTGTCGAAGCGGCAGGACTGGAGCTCCACGTACGGCTCGACCGAGCCGCCGGACAGGTCCAGCCGCCCCGTGATCCGCGCCCCCCGCAGCTTGAGCGAGGCCACCCGGCCCGGCACCGGCGGCGGCCCGTGGAGGAGCAGTAGCGCCACCACCGAGGCGCGGACCGCGCGCCCGGGGCCCCAGGACCGCTCGGAATGCGGATCGTCCTGCCCGGCGGCGCGGACGCTCAGATCGCAGACGCCGCCGGTGCGGAACGCCTCCCACATGCGGCGCTCGGCGGCGCTGAGATCCGCCGGTTCCTCGCCCGCGCGCGCCTCGGCCATGGCGGTCCCCCTCCGCTCGCACATACGTGTAGGGGAACGCTAACGGCGGCCTCCGACATCCACGGCGTGTATCAGCCAGTGATACGGGCGAACGGTGGCGTGATGCGGTCTGAGAGAATTGTGAGGTGATCTCTCGTATCGACCTGCGCGGTGACGCCCTCCCCGAGGGCGGCGCCCTGCGCGACCTGCTGCCCCGTGCCGAGTTCGACGTAGAAGCCGCCCTGGAGAAAGTGCGGCCCATCTGCGAGGACGTGCATCATCGCGGCACGGCGGCGCTGATCGAGTACGCGCGGAGGTTCGACGGCGTCGAGCTCGCGCAGGTCCGGGTCCCCGCGGAGGCCCTCGCGGCCGCCCTGGAGCAGCTGGACCCCGCCGTCCGCGCCGCCCTGGAGGAGTCGATCCGGCGCGCCCGGATCGTGCACCGCAACCAGCGCCGCACCGAGCACACCACCCAGGTGGTCCCCGGCGGCACCGTGACCGAGAAGTGGGTCCCGGTGGAGCGCGTGGGGCTGTACGCCCCGGGCGGCCGCTCGGTGTACCCGTCCTCCGTCGTCATGAACGTCGTCCCCGCGCAGGAGGCGGGTGTCGCCTCCATCGCGCTGGCCTCGCCGCCGCAGAAGGAGTTCGGCGGCCTGCCGCACCCCACGATCCTGGCCGCCTGCGCGCTGCTCGGCGTGGACGAGGTGTACGCGGCCGGCGGCGCCGTGGCGGTGGCGATGTTCGCGTACGGCACCTCCGGTCCCGACGGCTGCCCCCCGGTGAACATGGTCACCGGCCCCGGCAACATCTGGGTCGCCGCCGCCAAGCGCTACTTCACCGGGAGGATCGGCATCGACACCGAGGCCGGACCCACCGAGATCGCGGTCCTCGCGGACTCCACGGCCGACCCGGTGCACGTCGCCGCCGACCTGATCAGCCAGGCCGAGCACGACCCGCTGGCCGCGGCCGTCCTCGTCACCGACTCCGCGGAGCTCGCGGACGCCGTGGAGAGGGAGCTGGAACCGCAGGTCGCCGCCTCCAAGCACGTCGAGGACCGGATCAAGCCGGCCCTCGCGGGCAGGCAGTCCGCGATCGTGCTCGTCGACAGCCTGGAGGACGGCCTCAAGGTCGTCGACGCGTACGGCGCCGAGCACCTGGAGATCCAGACCGCCGACGCGGCCGCCTGGGCCGCCCGGGTCCGCAACGCCGGCGCGATCTTCGTCGGCCCCTGGGCCCCGGTCTCACTCGGCGACTACTGCGCCGGCTCGAACCACGTCCTGCCCACCGGCGGCTGCGCCTGCCACTCCTCCGGCCTGTCCGTGCAGTCCTTCCTGCGCGGCATCCACATCGTCGACTACACGCGCGACGCCCTCGCCGAGGTCACCCACCACGTGGTGACGCTGGCCGAGGCCGAGGACCTGCCCGCGCACGGCGCCGCGCTCAAGGCGCGCTTCGGCTGGAAGGTGCCCCAGCAGTGAGCGCGGACATCGGAATCGACGACCTCCCCATCCGCGACGAGCTCCGCGGCAAGACCCCGTACGGCGCCCCGCAGCTCGACGTACCCGTCCAGCTGAACACCAACGAGAACCCGTACGAGCTGCCCGAGGAGCTGGTGCGGCGCATCGCCGAGCGCGTCGCCGACGCCGCCCGCACCCTCAACCGCTACCCGGACCGGGACGCGGTCGAGCTGCGGACCCAGCTCGCGGCCTACCTCACCCGCACCGGCAAGCACCCGGTCGCGCGCGAGAACGTCTGGGCCGCCAACGGCTCCAACGAGGTCCTCCAGCAGCTGCTGCAGACCTTCGGCGGACCCGGCCGCACCGCGATCGGCTTCGAGCCCTCGTACTCCATGCACGCCCTGATCGCACGCGGCACCGGGACGGGCTGGATCTCCGGCCCGCGCGGCGAGGACTTCACCATCGACGTCCCGGCCGCCGAGCGCGCCCTCGCCGAGCACGCCCCCGACGTCGTCTTCATCACCTCCCCCAACAACCCCACCGGCACCGCCGTCGAGGCCGAGACCGTCCTCGCGCTGTACGAGGCCGCGCAAGCCGCCAAGCCCTCGCTGGTGATCGTCGACGAGGCCTACGTGGAGTTCAGCCACCGGGACTCGCTGCTGCCCCTCATCGAGGGCCGGCCGAACCTGGTGGTCTCCCGGACCATGTCCAAGGCCTTCGGCGCCGCCGGCCTGCGCCTGGGCTACCTGGCCGCGCACCCCGCCGTCGTCGACGCCGTCCAGCTGGTACGCCTGCCGTACCACCTGTCGGCCGTCACCCAGGCGACCGCCCTGGCCGCCCTGGAGCACACCGACACCCTGCTCGGCTACGTCGAGCAGCTCAAGGCCGAGCGGGACCGCCTCGTCACCGAGCTGCGGGCCCTCGGCTACGAGGTCACCGAGTCCGACGCGAACTTCATCCAATTCGGGACGTTCGCGGACTCGCACACCGCCTGGCAGAAGATCCTCGACCAGGGCGTCCTGGTCCGGGACAACGGCGTACCGGGCCGGCTGCGGGTCACCGCGGGCACCCCGGCCGAGAACGACGCGTTCCTGGAAGCGGTTCGCGCACTGAAGAAGGAGCAGCACGCATGAGCCGCATCGGACGGGTCGAACGGACCACGAAGGAGACCTCCGTCGTCGTCGAGATAAACCTCGACGGCACCGG
Organism: Streptomyces sp. NPDC058662; assembly: GCF_042716255.1. Classification (NCBI taxonomy): domain Bacteria; kingdom Bacillati; phylum Actinomycetota; class Actinomycetes; order Kitasatosporales; family Streptomycetaceae; genus Streptomyces; species Streptomyces sp. NPDC058662. The sequence goes on from NZ_JBHXRU010000054.1 coordinate 29,985, forward strand.
AAAGGTCGACGTCGCGACGGGCGTGGGCTTCTACGACCACATGCTCGACCAGCTCGGCCGCCACGGCCTCTTCGACCTCACGGTCAAGACCGACGGCGACCTGCACATCGACACCCACCACACCATCGAGGACACCGCCCTCGCGCTCGGCGCCGCCTTCCGGCAGGCCCTCGGCGACAAGGTGGGCATCTACCGCTTCGGCAACTGCACCGTGCCGCTCGACGAGTCCCTCGCCCAGGTGACCGTCGACCTGTCGGGCCGCCCGTACCTCGTGCACACCGAGCCCGAGAACATGGCGCCGATGATCGGCACCTACGACACGACGATGACCCGGCACATCTTCGAGTCCTTCGTCGCGCAGGCCCAGATCGCCCTGCACATCCACGTCCCGTACGGCCGCAACGCCCACCACATCGTCGAGTGCCAGTTCAAGGCCCTCGCGCGGGCCCTGCGCTACGCCGCCGAGTTCGACCCGCGCGCGGCCGGCATCCTTCCGTCCACGAAGGGCGCCCTCTAACCGTGAACGGGCTCAACACGATCCTGATCGTCCTCGGCCTGTTCCTGGCCGGAGGCGTCTACTCCTTCCAGAAGCAGCAGATGCCGAAATCGGTCGTCGTCCTGCTCGCCATCGGCTCCGTGATGTGCCTCGTCGCCGGAGTCCTGCGCATCCAAGGAATCTGGGAATGAGCACTGCCGCCCCCACCAAGAAGGTCGTCGTCTTCGACTACGGCTTCGGCAACGTCCGCTCCGCCGAGCGCGCCCTCGCGCACGTCGGCGCCGACGTCGAGATCACCCGCGACTACGACAGGGCCATGGACGCCGACGGACTCCTCGTCCCCGGCGTCGGCGCCTTCTCCGCCTGCATGCAGGGCCTCAAGGAGGCCCGCGGCGACTGGATCATCGGCCGCCGGCTCTCCGGCGGCCGCCCGGTCATGGGCATCTGCGTCGGCATGCAGATCCTCTTCGAGCGCGGCATCGAGCACGGCGTCGAGACCGAGGGCCTCGACGAGTGGCCCGGCACGGTCGGCCCGCTCAAGGCCCCCGTCGTCCCCCACATGGGCTGGAACACCGTCGACGCCCCGGCCGACAGCCAGGCCTTCGCCGGACTCGACGACGACGCCCGGTTCTACTTCGTGCACTCCTACGCGGCGCGCGAATGGAGCCTGGAAGTCACCAACCCGCTGATCCGCGCCCCCAAGGTCACCTGGGCCACGCACGGCGAGCGCTTCGTCGCGGCGGTGGAGAACGGGGCCCTGTGGGCCACCCAGTTCCACCCCGAGAAGTCCGGCGACGCCGGCGCCCAGCTCCTCACCAACTGGATCGAGACCCTGTGATGACCGCACCCACGCTTGAGCTCCTCCCCGCGGTCGACGTCCGCGACGGGCAGGCCGTCCGCCTCGTCCACGGGGTGTCCGGCAGCGAGACCTCCTACGGCTCCCCGCTGGAAGCGGCCCTCGCCTGGCAGCGCGCCGGCGCCGAATGGCTGCACCTGGTCGACCTCGACGCCGCCTTCGGCACCGGCGACAACCGCGCCCTGGTCGCCGGGATCACCGGCGCCATGGACATCAAGGTCGAGCTGTCCGGCGGCATCCGCGACGACGCCTCGCTCGCCGCGGCCCTCGCCACCGGCTGCACCCGCGTCAACCTGGGCACCGCCGCCCTGGAGACCCCCGAGTGGGCCGCCCGCGCCATCGCCGAGCACGGCGACCGGATCGCGGTGGGCCTGGACGTACGCGGCACCACCCTCAAGGGCCGCGGCTGGACCAGCGAGGGCGGCGACCTGTACGAGACCCTCGCGCGCCTGGACTCCGAGGGCTGCGCCCGGTACGTCGTCACCGACATCGGCAAGGACGGCACCCTCACCGGCCCCAACCTGGAGCTGCTGCGCAACGTCTGCGCCGCCACCGACCGGCCCGTCGTGGCCTCCGGGGGCGTCTCCTCCCTGGACGACCTGCGGGCGCTGTCCGAGCTCGTCCCGCTGGGCGTCGAGGGCGCCATCGTCGGCAAGGCCCTGTACGCGAAGGCCTTCACCCTGGAAGAAGCCCTGAAGGTGGTCTCCGCATGAGCTCCGACGCGATTCGCCGCATCTCCTCCGGCGGCGCCTACGAGGACGTCATCGCGTACTCCCGCGCCGTCCAGCTCCCCAACGGCCTCGTCCTGGTCTCCGGCTGCACCGCCGCCGACGCCGGCGGCCCCTACGACCAGGCGACCGCCGCCTTCGGCGTCGCTCTCAAGGCCCTCGCCCAGGCCGGTCTCGGCCCCGAGCACGTGGTCCGCACCCGCATGTACCTCACCCACGCCCGCGACGTGGACGACGTGGGCCGCGCCCACAAGGAGCTGTTCGACGCCGTCCGCCCCGCCGCGACGATGCTCATCGTCTCCGGCTTCGTCGACCCCGGCATGGTCGTCGAGGTCGAGGTCGAGGCGTACGGCCCGGTCCAGGAGGCCTCCGCATGACCCTCGCCGTACGGGTGATCCCCTGCCTGGACGTGGACAACGGCCGGGTCGTGAAGGGCGTCAACTTCCAGAACCTGCGCGACGCCGGCGACCCCGTGGAGATGGCCAAGCTGTACGACGCCGAGGGCGCCGACGAGCTGACCTTCCTCGACATCACCGCGTCCTCCGGGAACCGCGAGACCACCTACGACGTCGTGCGGCGGACCGCCGAGCAGGTCTTCATCCCGCTCACCGTGGGCGGCGGCGTCCGTACCGCGGACGACGTGGACAAGCTGCTGCGCGCGGGGGCGGACAAGGTGGGCGTGAACACCGCCGCCATCGCCCGCCCCGAGCTCATCCAGGAGATCGCGGAGCGCTTCGGCCGCCAGGTCCTCGTCCTGTCCGTGGACGCGCGCCGTACCGAGGAGGGCTCCTTCGAGGTCACCACGCACGGCGGCCGCCGGGGCACCGGCATCGACGCCGTCGAGTGGGCGCACCGGGCGGCCGAGCTGGGCGCCGGGGAGATCCTGCTGAACTCGATGGACGCCGACGGCACGAAGGACGGCTACGACACCGAGATGATCGCGGCCGTGCGCAAGCACGTCACCGTACCGGTGATCGCCTCCGGCGGCGCCGGCACGCTGGCGCACTTCGCACCGGCGATCGACGCGGGCGCCGACGCGGTCCTCGCGGCGTCGGTGTTCCACTTTGGGGACCTGCGGATCGCCGAGGTCAAGTCCGCGCTGCGGGAAGCGGGCCACCCCGTCCGCTGACGCCCGCCGGCCCGCCCGCGCCGTCGCGGGCGGGCCGCGGGACGCTCAGATGCCCAGGCGGGCCGCCGACACCTGGGCGACGGCCTCCTTCTCGCCGTCCAGAGCCACAGCGGCGGCGTCCTGGCGGCCGAAGCAGAACAGCGTCAGCTCCCCCGGCTCGCCCGTCACCGTCACCACCGGCCGGCCCTTGTGCGCCACCGCCGTCTGCCCGTTCGGCCGCCGCAGTACGAGGCCCACCGGCGAGCGCCGCCCCGTCAGACGGGACAGCTTCTCCAGACGCGACCAGAGCGCGTCCGAGAACACCGGGTCCAGCTCCCTCGGCGCCCAGTCCGGCTGCGCCCGCCGGACGTCCTCCGCGTGGACGTAGAACTCCACCGCGTTCGCCGCCTCGTCGATCTGCTTCACCGCGTACACCGACAGCCTCGGCGGCCCGGTACGGATCAGTCGTACGAGCTCCTCGTACGGTTTCGCCGTGTACTCCGTCATGGCCCGGTCCAGGCGGTCCTTCAGTACGTTCAGCAGCAGCCCGCCGGCCGCGTCCGGCCGCCGCTCCCGGACCACGACGTGCGCGGCCAGTTCGCGGCAGGTCCAGCCGTCGCACAGCGTGGGGGCATCCGGGCCCGCCGCTTCCAACAGGTCCGCCAGCAGCAGGCGTTCGCGCTTCGCATGGGTAGACATGTCTGCCAGCCTACGGCCGGAACCCACCGCACGGCTGCTCACCAGGCGGACAGGGATCCTTTCCGGGCATTCCCGCCCGGCACAATGGCCCCATGAGTACGACCCCCCGCCCCGGCGGCCTCGACCCCGCCGTCGCCGCGCGCCTCAAGCGCTCACCCGACGGCCTGGTACCGGCCATCGCCCAGCAGTACGACACCGGTGAGGTGCTGATGCTCGGCTGGATGGACGACGAGGCGCTGCACCGCACCCTGACCACCGGCCGGTGCACCTACTGGTCCCGCAGCCGCCAGGAGTACTGGGTCAAGGGCGATACTTCCGGCCACTTCCAGCACGTGAAGTCCGTCGCGCTCGACTGCGACGCCGACACCGTGCTCGTCAAGGTCGACCAGGTCGGGGCCGCCTGCCACACCGGCGCACGCACCTGCTTCGACGCGGACGTGCTGCTCGATGTCCTTCACCGTGACGCGAAATAGGTAGGGTCCCACGCCATGGATCTTGAGACGTTCCGCAAGCTCGCGGCCGACCGCCGCGTCATCCCCGTGAGCCGCAAGCTGCTGGCCGACGGGGACACGCCCGTCGGTCTCTACCGCAAGCTGGCCGCCGAACGCCCCGGCACCTTCCTGCTGGAGTCCGCCGAGAACGGGCGCTCCTGGTCCCGCTACTCCTTCGTCGGCGTCCGCAGCGACTCCACCCTGACCGTCCGGGACGGCCAGGCGCACTGGATCGGCACCCCGCCCGTCGGCGTGCCCGTCGACGGCGACCCGCTCGAAGCCCTGCGCGCCACCGTCGAGGCCCTGCACACCCCCCGGGACCTGGCGGCCGGTATGCCGCCCTTCACCGGGGGCATGGTCGGCTACCTCGGCTACGACATCGTGCGCCGCCTGGAGCGCATCGGCGAGCACGGCGCGGACGATCTGCGGCTGCCCGAGCTGACCATGCTGCTCACCTCCGACCTGGCGGTCATGGACCACTGGGACGGCACCGTCCAGCTCATCGCCAACGCCATCAACCACAACGACCTCGACTCGGGCGTGGACGAGGCGTACGCGGACGCCGTCGCCCGACTCGACGCGATGGAGGCGGACCTGGCCCGGCCCGCCCCCTACGTGCCGGCCCCGCTGCCGGCCTCCGAGCTGCCGGAGTTCTCCGCGCTGTGGGGCGGTGAGAGGTACCGCAGCGCCGTCGAGGACATCAAGGAGCGGATCCGCGCCGGCGAGGCCTTCCAGGTGGTGCCCTCGCAGCGGTTCGAGACCCCCTGCCACGCCTCGGCACTGGACGTCTACCGCGTGCTGCGGGCCACCAACCCCTCCCCGTACATGTACCTCTTCCGCTTCGAGGACGGCTTCGACGTGGTCGGCTCCAGCCCCGAGGCGCTGGTGAAGGTCGAGGACGGGCGGGCGATGGTGCACCCCATCGCCGGTACCCGCCACCGGGGGGCGACCCCGCAGGAGGACAACGACCTCGCCGAGGAGCTGCTGGCCGACCCGAAGGAGCGCGCCGAGCACCTGATGCTCGTCGACCTGGGCCGCAACGACCTGGGCCGGGTCTGCGAGCCGGGCTCGGTCGAGGTCGTCGACTTCATGGGCATCGAGCGCTACTCGCACGTCATGCACATCGTGTCCACCGTCACCGGCCGGGTCGCCGAGGGCAGGACGGCCTTCGACGTGCTCACCGCCTGCTTCCCGGCCGGAACCCTCTCGGGCGCTCCGAAGCCCCGCGCGATGCAGATCATCGAGGAGCTGGAGCCCTCCCGGCGGGGCCTGTACGGCGGCTGCGTGGGCTACCTGGACTTCGCCGGGGACTCCGACACCGCCATCGCGATCCGCACCGCGCTGCTGCGCGACGGCACGGCGTACGTCCAGGCGGGCGCGGGGGTCGTCGCCGACTCGGTGCCGGAGCTGGAGGACGAGGAGTGCCGCAACAAGGCGGCCGCGGTGCTGCGCGCGGTGGGTGCGGCGAACCGCCTCCGCAGCTCCTGAGGGCGTAGGGGATAGTGGGGTGCGTGAGCGCCGTACCCCCGCCCCGAAACGATTCCGCCGCGCAGGCCCCCGAGGACGGGGCGCCCGATACCGGGAGCCCCGAGTCCGGCGGCCGCCGCAGCGTGGCCGTCGCCCTGCTGCTCGGCACGCTGGGCGCCACCGTCGTCCTGCTCGCCTCCGGCCGTACCTGGGCCCGGGGCACCGCCGCCGTCGGGGGCGCATCGCTGCCGCTGACGGCGGACGGGCGGGCCGTCACCGGCCTCCCCGCCGCGCTGGCCATCGTGGGGCTCGCCGCCCTGGTCGCCGTCTTCGCGGTCCGCGGCCGGGGCCGGCTGCTGGTCTCCGGGCTGCTCGCGCTCAGCGGCCTGGGCGCGGGACTCGCCGCCGTGCTCGGCGCCGACGGCCGCGGCGCCCTGGACGCGGAGGCCGCCCGGACCACCGCGGACACCGCCGCCCGGGTGGCGGGTCTGACCCAGACGGCGTGGCCCCACGTCACCGCGGCCGGCGCGGCCCTGATCCTGGTCGCCGGACTACTGGCGTTGCGCTTCGGCCGCGGCTGGCCCTCGATGGGCGGCCGCTACGAGCGGGACGGCAGCCCCCGTCCGCGCAGGGCGGCGCCGGTGGACCCGGACCGGCCCGAGGACCTGTGGAAGGCTCTGGACCGGGGCGAGGACCCGACCCGCTGAGAGGGCCCGCCGGCGACGGCCGCCGGGACGGCCCGAACGGGCCGCCGCCGCCGCGCCCCGCCGACCGACCCCCCTGGGCGGCGACCCCGCCGGGTGCGGGACAATGACACCGAGCGTTCGACACAGCACGTGCGACAGAGCAAACGAGGAGCAACTCATGGCGGGCACTAGCCACGGACACACCCCGGCCGCCTGGACCGGTGTCATCATCGCCTTCATCGGTTTCTGCATCTCCGGCGCCTTCATGGTGCTGGCGAACCCGCTCGGCTTCTACGCCGGTCTCGTCGTCGTCGTCCTCGGCGGTGTCGTCGGCATGGCGATGCGGGCCGCGGGCATGGGTGCGCCGAAGGCCCCCCACAAGGACCTCGCCGAGGTCATCGCCGCCAACAAGGTCCCGGCCAACGTCTGAGCGGTCCGAGCAGCCGAAAGGCGTGGCCCCGCCGGGCTGCGCCTTTTGTCATGAGCGGAGACAATCACCGGGTGGACGCCTCTCGTACCCCTGATCCCGCGCCGCCGACGGCGCCCGCGCAGCCCCCCGCTCCGTACGCGCCGCCCCCCGCCCCGTACGCGCCCGCGCGGCCCCCCGCGCCGGAGGCACCGTACGCGCCGGCCGTCCCGGCCTCCCGGGCGCGGCGGATGGCCGCCCCGGCGCTCACGCTGGCGGGCGCCGTCGCGGCCTTCGCGTACGTCGGCGCCGTGGACCCCAACGAGCCCGGCCACTACCCGGTCTGCCCGCTGCTGAGGCTGACCGGGATCCTCTGCCCGGGCTGCGGCGGCCTGCGCAGCGCGCACGCGTTCGCCCACGGCGATCTGCTCGCGGCTCTCGGGGCGAACGCCCTCGCCGTCGCCGGCTACTTCGTCTTCGCCGGTTTCACGGCCCTGTGGCTGGTTCGGGCCTACCGGGGCGGGGCCGTTCCCCGGCTCGTCCTGCGGCCTCCGTACTGGTGGGCCGTCGCGGCCGCGGCCGTGATGTTCGCCGTTGTCCGGAATCTTTCTTTCGGGTCCGCGCTGGCCCCCTGAGGCCCGTGCGGTGCCCGGATGAAGCCCGTATTCCGAATGTCCAGGGACTGGGACGCCGTCCGCCGCGTGCGGAGGCCGTGGCGACCTGCGGATACCATTTGAGTGCTGACCTTGCAGTTGTACGTGTCTGCAAGGCGGCCGACCGTCATCGACCCGGAAGGGGGCCGCTCGCGTGAGTGTGCTCGACGAGATCATCGAAGGGGTCCGCGAAGACCTTGCCGAACGGCAGGCCCGCGTGAGCCTCGACGAGCTCAAGGAGCGTGCCGCCAAGGCGCCCCAGGCCAAGGACGGCGTCGCCGCACTGCGCGGCGACAGCGTCAAGGTGATCTGCGAGGTCAAGCGCTCCAGCCCGTCGAAGGGCGCGCTGGCCGCGATCGCCGATCCGGCAGGGCTCGCCGCCGACTACGAGGCGGGCGGTGCGGCGGTCATCTCCGTCCTCACCGAGCAGCGTCGTTTCGGCGGCTCGCTGGCCGACCTGGAGGCCGTCCGCGCACGCGTGGACATCCCGATCCTGCGCAAGGACTTCATCGTCACGGCGTACCAGCTGTGGGAGGCCCGCGCCTACGGCGCCGACCTCGTGCTGCTGATCGTCGCGGCCCTGGAGCAGGAGGCTCTCGTCTCCCTCATCGAGCGGGCCGAGTCCATCGGCCTGACCCCGCTCGTGGAAGTCCACGACGAGGAGGAGGTGGAGCGCGCCGTCGCCGCCGGTGCCAAGATCATCGGTGTGAACGCCCGCAACCTCAAGGACCTCAAGGTCGACCGCTCCACCTTCGAGCGCGTCGTCCCGGAGATCCCGGCCCACATCGTGAAGATCGCCGAGTCCGGTATCCGCGGACCGCACGACCTGATCGCCTACGCGAACGAGGGCGCCGACGCGGTCCTCGTCGGGGAGTCCCTGGTGACCGGCCGCGACCCGAGGTCGGCCGTGGCCGACCTCGTCGCCGCCGGCGCCCACCCCGCCCTGCGCCACGGGCGGAGCTGACCCCGCCGTGACCCACGACTGTCCTGTCGCCCGCACCCGATCCGGCCGCCGCGGCCCGATCGGCGTGCCGGCGACGCACGCGCCCCTGGCGCGCGGCTGCCGCCCCCGCGGCTGCCGCGCTCCGGCCCGGCGCGTGCACGGGCGGCGGGTCCGCTACGTGATCGGCTCCGAGCCGGGCCAGGTCAACGGCATGCGATGGCGCCGCGCGGACGCGCTGTAACGAGGAGCGCCGCGCGGCGAGGGCCGCGCCCGCTCCCCGTACGCCCGCACCCCGAGCCGCCGGCTCCGGGCGCGGGCCGTCCCGCCACCGTGTGCACGGCATCCCCCAGCGGGGTGCGCGCGTCACGGGCGGGCGGCGCAATACGGTGAAAACCATTCCGCCGCATCGCATCCCGTAGGAGCACTGGACATGTCCAGCGAGTTCTTCGTCCCGGACCCGGAGGGTCACCTCCCCAACGCCGAGGGTTACTTCGGCGACTTCGGCGGCAAGTTCATCCCGGAGGCGCTCGTCGCCGCCGTGGACGAGGTCGCCGTCGAGTACGAGAAGGCCAAGAGCGACCCGGCCTTCGCCGCCGAGCTCAACGAGCTCATGGTCAACTACACCGGCCGCCCCAGCGCCCTGACCGAGGTGCCCCGCTTCGCCGAGCACGCCGGCGACGCGCGCATCTTCCTCAAGCGCGAGGACCTCAACCACACCGGCTCGCACAAGATCAACAACGTGCTGGGCCAGGCGCTGCTGACCAAGCGCATGGGCAAGACCCGCGTCATCGCCGAGACCGGCGCCGGCCAGCACGGCGTGGCCACGGCCACCGCCTGCGCCCTCTTCGGCCTCGAATGCACCATCTACATGGGCGAGGTCGACACCCAGCGCCAGGCCCTGAACGTGGCCCGGATGCGCATGCTGGGTGCCGAGGTCATCGCGGTGAAGTCCGGCTCGCGGACCCTCAAGGACGCCATCAACGAGGCGTTCCGCGACTGGGTCGCCAACGTGGACCGGACCCACTACCTCTTCGGCACCGTCGCCGGACCGCACCCCTTCCCGGCCATGGTCCGCGACTTCCACCGGGTCATCGGTGTCGAGGCCCGCCGGCAGATCCTGGAGCGCGCCGGACGCCTGCCGGACGCCGTGGCGGCCTGCGTGGGCGGAGGCTCCAACGCCATCGGCCTCTTCCACGCCTTCATCCCGGACGCCGGCGTCCGCCTCGTCGGCTTCGAGCCGGCCGGGCACGGCGTGGAGAGCGGCGAGCACGCGGCCACGCTGACCGCCGGCGAGCCGGGCATCCTGCACGGCTCCCGCTCGTACGTCCTCCAGGACGACGAGGGCCAGATCACCGAGCCCTACTCGATCTCGGCCGGGCTGGACTACCCGGGCATCGGCCCGGAGCACTCCTACCTCAAGGACTCCGGCCGCGGCGAGTACCGCGCGGTCACCGACGACGCCGCGATGCGCGCCCTGCGCCTGCTCTCCCGCACGGAGGGCATCATCCCGGCGATCGAGTCGGCGCACGCCCTGGCGGGCGCGCTCGACCTCGGCAAGGAGCTGGGCAAGGACGGCCTGATCGTGGTCAACCTGTCCGGCCGCGGCGACAAGGACATGGACACGGCCGCCCGCTACTTCGGGCTGTACGACGGCACCGAGGCGGAGACGAAGTGAGCACGGGCACCGGCAACATCCAGCTGCTGAGCGAGACCCTCGGCAAGGCGAAGGCGGAGAACCGGGCGGCCCTCGTGGCCTACCTCCCGGCGGGCTTCCCCACGGTCGACGGCGCCATCGAGGCGGTCAAGGCCGTGGTCGCGGGCGGCGCGGACGTGGTCGAGGTCGGGCTCCCGCACAGCGATCCGGTCCTGGACGGGGCGATCATCCAGACCGCCGACGACATCGCCCTGCGCGGCGGCGTCAAAATCGCGGACGTGATCCGCACCGTCCGCGAGGCGCACGAGGCGACCGGGGTGCCGATCCTGGTCATGACGTACTGGAACCCGATCGACCGCTACGGCGTCGAGCGGTTCACCGCGGAGCTGGCGGCGGCCGGCGGCGCCGGCTGCATCCTGCCCGACCTGCCGGTGCAGGAGTCCGCGCTGTGGCGCGAGCACGCGGACAAGCACGGTCTGGCGACCGTCTTCGTCGTGGCTCCCAGCAGCAAGGACGAACGGCTGGCCACCATCACCGAAGCCGGCTCCGGCTTCGTCTACGCCGCCTCCCTCATGGGGGTCACCGGCACCCGCGAATCGGTCGGCAACCAGGCGCAGGACCTGGTGCGGCGCACCCGCGCCACACCCGGCGCCGCCGGGGGGCTCCCGGTCTGCGTGGGCCTGGGCGTCTCCAACGCCGTCCAGGCCAAGGAGGTGGCGGGCTTCGCCGACGGTGTGATCGTCGGATCGGCCTTCGTGAAGCTGCTCCTGGACGCCCCGGACTTGTCGGCCGGACTGGCCGCCGTGCGGGCGCTTGCGGGCGAGCTTGCGGAAGGCGTACGCAGGAGCTGACGCGGAGCGGTTCCACGACGGGTTCTGTAGCCCGATCGGGTGGAAGTGGGAGCAGGGAGGCACGCGAGTGCCTCCCTGCTTCGTTTGGCGGAACGTGAGCGAGAAGAACGACGGTGCGAACCGCGATGCGACGAAACGATCGGCCCGCGAGCGACTCCTCGTGGAGCGTGAGCGGCAGAAGACCCGGGACAAGCGCCGGCGGACCCTCGTCGTGGCGGCGGCGGTGGTCGGGGTGCTCGGCCTGGCCGCCGTCGTCGGCCTGATCGCGGCCAACACCGGCAAGGACGGGGCCGACAAGGCGGGCCCGGTGGTCGCCCCCTCCGGCGCGACAGGGCAGGACGCGCTCGCCATCCGGACGGGCCGGGCGGAGGCGAAGTCCACCCTGACGGTGTGGGAGGACTTCCGCTGCCCCGCCTGCAAGGCCTTCGAGGACAACTACCGGGCCGTGGTCCACGAGCTGGAGGCCAAGGGGCTTCTCAAGGTCGACTACCACCTGGTCACCCTCATCGACGGGAACATGGGGGGCAGCGGCTCCCTGAAGGCGGCGAACGCGGCCGCCTGCGCGCAGGACGCCGGCAAGTTCGCCCCGTACCACGACGTCCTCTTCGTCAAGCAGCCCGAGGAGATCGACGACGCCTACGGCAAGAACGAGAAGCTGCTGGAGCTGGCCGGCACGGTGGACGGGCTGGACACCCCGGCCTTCCGCGCGTGCGTGGAGGGCGGCACGCACAACAGCTGGGTGGGCAAATCGCAGGACGCGTTCCGCGCCGGGAAGTTCCGGGGCACCCCGACGGTGCTGCTGGACGGCAAGGACATCTTCTCCGACCAGGCCGACCCGCTGACCCCGCAGAAGCTCAAGGAGCGGGTGGAGGCCGCGGCCAAGGGGTCCGGCGGCGGGAGCGCGAAGGGCACGCCGACGGCCTCGGCGCCTGCCTCGGCCCCGGTGTCCGGGTCTGCGACGCCGTCGGCGAAGGCGTCGTCCACGAAGGGGTCCTCGGCGGGGTCCTCGGCAGGGTCCTCGGCCGGGTCGTCCTCGGCCGGGTCGTCGTCGGCCGCGTCCGGGAGCGGCTCCTCGGCCGGTGCCCGGGGGACCGCCGGGGACTGAGCGGCGCCCGCGCCATGTGTGGATTTGGTTTCGCTTGCCGGGCGGGTTGCGGTCCGCACCGCCCGGCAGGGTAGCGTCAGGTCTGCCATGGACATTGCTTACATCCCAAGCCCGTCGACCGGCGTGATCCATCTTGGACCGATCCCGCTCCGCGGCTACGCGTTCTGCATCATCATCGGCGTCTTCGTCGCCGTCTGGCTCGGCAACCGGCGCTGGATCGCGCGCGGCGGCAAGCCGGGCACGGTCGCGGACGTCGCCGTGTGGGCGGTGCCCTTCGGCCTGGTCGGTGGTCGCCTGTACCACGTGATCACCGACTACCAGCTCTACTTCGGCGAGGGCCGCAACTGGGTCGACGCCCTCAAGATCTGGGAGGGCGGCCTCGGCATCTGGGGCGCCATCGCGTTCGGCGCGGTGGGCGCCTGGATCGGCTGCCGCCTGCGCGGCATCCCGCTGCCGGCCTGGGCCGACGCCCTGGCCCCCGGGATCGCGCTGGCCCAGGCCTGCGGCCGCTGGGGCAACTGGTTCAACCAGGAGCTCTACGGACGCGCCACCGATCTGCCGTGGGCGGTGGAGATCACCGCGGGCCCGAACCGGGACGCGGGCACCTACCACCCGACCTTCCTGTACGAGTCGCTGTGGTGCGTGGGCGTCGCCCTCCTGGTCATCTGGGCCGACCGCCGCTTCATCCTGGGCCACGGGCGGGCCTTCGCCCTGTACGTCGCCGGGTACTGCGCGGGCCGGGGCTGGATCGAGTACATGCGCGTCGACGAGGCGCACCACATCCTGGGCCTGCGCCTGAACGTCTGGACCTCGATCGTCGTCTTCGTCCTGGCCGTCGTCTACTTCGTGCTGTCGGCGAAGCTGCGGCCGGGCCGCGAGGACGTCGTCGAACCGGAGCGCCCCGGCGCCAAGGGCGAAGCCGCCGCGGACACAGCGGCCGGCGACGCCGAGGCCGACGCCCCGGCGCACTCCGACACCGAGCCGCCCGCCGGCGCGGCCGAGCGCAAGGACGCCGCACCCGCGGCGGCCGCGTCCTCCGGCGGCGCCGTGCGGACGGCGGCGGCCGACACCAGGGCCGACCTGCGCAAGGCGGAGCCGGCCGAGGCCCCGGAGGCCGACAAGCCCTGACCGCGTACCGGTCCGGAAGGGGGGCGCCGCGCCCCAGGGCGGCGGCCCCCACCCCAAGCCCCCCCCCCCCCCGCCCAACGACGGGGCGAAGGCCCCGGGGGGGGTGCGCGGG
>NZ_JBHXRU010000055.1:0-4830 GCF_042716255.1 Streptomyces sp. NPDC058662
CCCCGGCCTGGACGCGCGCCCGAGGCGCGGCGCCCGCCGCGCCGCACCCGCCGCGCCGATGCACCGCGCCCCGCCGTCGCCGGGCTAATGCCGCGCCCCGCCCACCGGCCCGTTGTCAGTGGCACCCCGTACGTTGTCGGTACGGCGTTCCCTGGGGGAGGGGGCCGGCAGGGGGAGGCGGGGGCGTGAAGGACATCAGCATCATCGGCGGGGACGCGACGAGTCCGCAGGCCAAGGGGCCCAAGATCGTGGCGCACGTCTGCAACGACATCGGGGCATGGGGCAAGGGTTTCGTCGTCGCCGTCTCACGGCGCTGGCCCGAGCTGGAAGCCGCGTTCCGGGCCTGGCACCGGGGGCGCGCCGGAAACGACTTCGGGCGAGTACGAGGCCGGCGGCCGCACCTACCGCGCTAACGCGGCCCCCGCCGTCCCGCGGACCTGACCGCCGCTCCCGCACGAACGGGGCGCGGCTGGGGTGGCACGCCGCATGCGGTGCCCCGGTGTGCCGGGGGGCGCCCCGTGGTCCCGTGGGAGACGGGTACGGGCGCGCCGTGGCGGTCTCCCCTCTCCGCCCGGGGGCGTGGCGCGGTGGTGCGGGAGCGCCACGCCGAGGGAGGGCGGAGGATCGATTCGTCGTGGCGGACCCTCCTAGGGTCGAGCCCGCACGCCCTCCCCCTCCCCCCACGGAACGGACCCCTGGCATGAAGCTCCGCAACACCGCCGCCGCGACCCTGGGCGCCCTCGCGCTGGCCCTGTCCTTCCCCGCCTCCGCCCTGGCCGCCGAGGGCTACTTCGGCTACAAGTACGTCGACGGCTTCGGCCAGGAGCAGCGGCAGGCCCTGTCCCACCCGCACAGCGGCGAGTGCATCAACCTGCACTTCGTCAGCGACGACGACGTGCGGCCCGGCTACGCGCCGCACAACGCGACCGACTCCGCCGCCGTCGTGTACGCCGACGCCGACTGCGAGGGTCCCGAGTGGCGGCTGCGCGCGGGTGGCAACCCGGCGCGCGACGACCTGAAGGTCCGTTCCGTGCGCTTCGACGTCAACCCCTCCGAGTAGTCCCGGCCGCCTCGTACGGGGGCGTACCCGAGTAGTCCCGGCCGCCTCGTAGGGCCGCACGAGAGGCCCCCCGTACGAGGCCCACCCCCGGCCCCGCCGCGCGAGGCCGCCCGAGGCCGCAGCCCCCGGCCAACCGTTTCTGCGTACTCCGCGCCCCGCGCAAGAATCCCGCTCGCCGCCCGCTCAGGCCTCGATGATCACCATCGGGATCTCGCGCGGCGAAGCCGCCGCCCGGTAGTCGTCGTAGGCGGGCCACAGAGCCGTCATGGCCTCCCAGTAGGTGTCGCGCTCCGCCCGCGTGGCCGTGCGCGCCGTGCCCTTGAGGACGGCCGGGCCGACCTGCAGCCGCACCTCCGGGTGGGAGGTGATGTTCAGGTACCAGGCGGGGTGGGCCGGGGCGCCGTGGGCGGCGGCGAGGACGATGAAGCGGCCGACGTCCTCGGTGTAGATCAGCGGGGTGCGGACCGCGCGGCCGCTCACCCGGTCCACCGTGGTGAGCAGGAGGGTGGGGACCCCGTGCCAGAGGTACCCGTCCGCTCCCGCGCTGCTCACGTAGGCGCGTACGTGGTCGAGCCTCGGGCCGGGCCGCGGGTCCGTGGGGTGGTCCCAGTCGACGTCCAGTGCGTGCATTTACCTGTCCTTAGGGTTGTGGCCCCCGGGCGGCTAACGAGCATTCACCGATTCTGGATGCGGCCGACCCGTAGCGCATGCCGACAGGTCTGGACCAAGCTCGTCGTATGGATCTGGAGCTGAGGCACCTCAAGATCGTCAGGGCCGTCGCCGACGCCGGGAGCCTGACCCGCGCCGCCACCGCGCTGGGGCTCGCGCAGCCCGCGCTCAGCGCCCAGCTGAAGCGGGTCGAGCGGGCCCTGGGCGGAGAGCTCTTCGTACGCGGGCGCCTCGGCGTACGGGCCACCGCGCTCGGGGAACTGGTGCTGGAGCGGGCGCGCGTCGTGCTCCCGGCCGTGTACGAACTGCAGGAGGACGCCCAGCGGTTCGTCCGCCAGGGCGCGGAGGGGTACCGGCTCGGGGGGACCCACGGCCCGCTGCTCGGCGGGCTCGTCGACCGGCTCGCGCAGCGGGAACCGGGGGTTCCGGTCACCACCTACACCTCCTGGTCCGAGCGGGAGGTCGCCGCGGGCGTCGCCGGCGGGCGGCTGGACTTCGCGCTCGTCGGGGTGTGCGGCGAGAGCCCGCCCCCGGAGCCGGGGCGCCTCGCCTGGACCGAGGTGGCGCGCGATCCGGTGCACGTGATGCTGGCCGAGGACCATCCACTGGCACGTGCGCCGCGGGCCGACATCGAGCTGGCCGAGCTGGCCGCCGAGGCGTGGACGGACGTACCGGGCGACGGGTGCTTCGGGGACTGCTTCGCCGCCGCCTGCGTGCGGGCCGGCTTCACGCCCGCGTGCGTGTACGAGACCGACACCGCCTCCTGCGTGCACCTGGTGCAGGTGGGGCGCGCCGTCGGGCTGTGCCGCGCCACCTTCCCGGCCACCCCGGGGCTGGTCACCCGGCCCCTCGCCGGGACCCCGCTGGTCTGGCGGCACCTGCTCGGCTGGCATCCGGCGGCGCCCGCGGCGGCGCGGGCCGCCGGCGTGCTGGAGCACGCCCGGGCCGCGCACGCCGAGGCGATGGCCCGCTCGGCCGGCGGCGCGCCGCGCGCTCAGACGAGCGGCCCGGCCCGCTCGGCCAGTTCGATAACCACCGGGACCACCGGGACCACCGGGACCACCGGGACCACCGGGACGTCCGCGTACCCGCCCGCACGGTCCCCGTCCTGGCCCGCGGTGACGGTGCCGAAGACCGCGTAGCCGAAGCCGCCGGGCGTCGGGGGAGCGAGGGAGGCGTTGTCCGCCACCGGCGCGGGCGTGCCCCGGCCCGGGGTGCGACCCCGGGCCGGAGCGACAGCAGCGTTCTCGCCCCGTCATCGCGTGCCACCGCCCCTAGGGCAGGTAGCGCTCGATGACCTGCGGGCCCTCCTTCTCGATCAGCTTGCGGGCCTTCTCGACCCGCTCCGGAGTCGGGTCGTGGCCGGTCGCCATCACGAGGTCCTCGGGGTCGTACGGTCGCTCCCCGCCCGTGAAGAGCCGGTCCGACCGGGTGGGCTGCTGGTCCGATTCACTGTCCATCGCGTACCTCCTCCGCTGCCCCCTTGGCCCCCATCCTCCGGCGGCCGGGCCATGAACGCACCTCGGCCGGGTCCGGGCTCCGGGCATAACGCCGGGGGAGGGGCCAACTGGCAGCTGCCGCACGCTGGTTCGGATTTCTACGGTTTCCGCAGACCCCGCCTCACCCCCCACGGAAACCGAGGAGACCACCCATGCTCAAGCGACACGCCCGTGCGGCGTGTACCGCCCTGGCCGCCGCCGGGATGCTGCTCGCGGGAACGGGCGGCGCCCTCGCCGACTCCGACCCCGCCGCACCCTCGGCGGCGACCACCCTGCGCACCGCCGAGGCCCCGGCCGAGCTGCTCACCGCCATGCAGCGCGACCTGGGGCTGAGCCCCGCGCAGGCCCGCAGCCGCCTCGCCCACGAGGCCGAGGCCGGGGCCACCTCCGCCCGGCTCCAGGCCCGGCTCGGCAGCGCCTTCGCCGGGGCCTGGGTGGACGGCGCCGACGCCGCCGTCCTGACCGTGGCCACCACCCGGGCCGCCGACACCGCCGCGATACGGGCCGCCGGGGCCCGGGCGGAGCTGGTCCCGCACGCCCTGGCCGACCTGGAGACCGCCAAGGCCGCCCTGGACCGGGCCGCGGGACCGGCGACCCCGGTGCGGTACGTGGACCCCCGCTCCAACACCCTCGTCGTCGAGGAGGCCGAGCCGGGCGCGGCGGCCGGCCTACTGGCCGCCACCGGTACCGACGCCGCCCTGGTCACGGTGGTCCGTACGGCCGAGGCCCCGCGCCCGCTGTACGACCTGCGCGGCGGCGACGCGTACTACATGAACGGCAGCGGCCGCTGCTCGGTGGGCTTCCCGGTCACCAGGGGGACCACCCAGGGATTCGCCACCGCCGGCCACTGCGGCCGCGCCGGGACGACCACCAGCGGTTTCAACCAGGTCGCCCAGGGGTCCTTCCAGGCCTCGGTCTTCCCCGGCAGCGACATGGCCTGGGTGGCCGCGAACGGCCAGTGGACGGCCACCCCGTACGTGAAGGGCAGCGGGGGCGCGAACGTCCAGGTCACCGGATCGGTACTGCAGCCCGTCGGGGCATCGGTGTGCCGCTCCGGATCGACCACCGGCTGGCACTGCGGGACGATCCAGCAGCACAACACCAGCGTCACCTACCCCGAGGGCACCATCTCCGGAGTGACCCGTACGACGGTCTGCGCCGAGCCCGGTGACTCGGGCGGCTCGTACATCTCCGGCAGCCAGGCCCAGGGTGTGACCTCCGGCGGCTCCGGGAACTGCTCCAGCGGCGGCACGACCTTCTTCCAGCCGCTGAACCCGATCCTGTCGGCGTACGGCCTGACCCTCAAGGTCGCCGGCGGAGGCCCCGGCCCCGGCCCCGGCGACCCCGAGCCCGGCGGCACGTGGAAGGCGGGCAGCGTCTACGCGACGGGCGCCACCGTCACCTACGGGGGCGCGAGCTACCGCTGCCTCCAGGGCCACCAGGCCCAGACGGGCTGGGAGCCGCCGAACGTGCCGGCGCTCTGGCAGCGGCTGTAACGGCCGCCGGCCGGTGCCGCGACTGCCGAGGGGGCGGTGGGGGGAGCCCGGCGCGGCTGCGGGCCCGGCCGGAAGGATCGCGGCGAGGTCGCGGCCCCCCCGGACG
>NZ_JBHXRU010000055.1:4840-43222 GCF_042716255.1 Streptomyces sp. NPDC058662
CGTCGGCCTTGTGACGTTCCCCTTGACGGGGCGCGGCCGGCTCGCCCCGGCGGGGCGCCCCCCTGCCCCCCCACCGCCGCGCGACGGCGCCACCGCCGCAGATCACGCGCCACGCAACGCCCCCGCGCCACGCGCCACGACCCCGCAAGGGGCTCAGGCGA
The DNA here is from genome assembly GCF_042716255.1 of Streptomyces sp. NPDC058662. Classification (NCBI taxonomy): domain Bacteria; kingdom Bacillati; phylum Actinomycetota; class Actinomycetes; order Kitasatosporales; family Streptomycetaceae; genus Streptomyces; species Streptomyces sp. NPDC058662. Next base: position 5,002 of record NZ_JBHXRU010000055.1, read on the forward strand.
GGGCCGTGGCCAGCCCGCCGAGGACCACCAGCAGCCCGCAGATCCCCAGGTTGACGGTCCGGTGCTCCCAGAACACGGCGACGAACTCGCGGATGGTGGCGCTCGGCCAGAAGTACCGCGCCGTCGGCGAACCGAGCACCTGTCCGTTGACCCCGGTCTTGCGGGCCATCATCGCGGCCCGGAAGGCGTGGAAGTTGTTGGTGACCACCACGCACCGGTAGCCCGGGTCGTCCGCGAGCATCAGCTCGCGGGAGAACAGCATGTTCTCCTCCGTCGTGCGCGAGCTGTCCTCCAGCCGGACGTGCTCCGCCGGGACCCCTCGCGCGATCAGCCAGTCCGCCATCGCCCGCGCCTCGGGCACCTTCTCGTCCGAGCCCTTGCCGCCCGAGGCGAGGAGCACCGGCGGCCGGCCGCCCCGGGCCAGCTGCGCCTCGTAGATCCGCTGCCCCTTGTCCAGCCGCGAGGCCAGCAGCGGCGGCACCTGGTCCCCGCCGACCAGGCCCGAGCCCAGCAGCACCACGTAGTCGACGTCGCCGCGCACCTTGATGCGGCCGTAGAGGTAGGCGTACCCGAGGAAGCACAGGAAGACGAACGAGACGTAGGCGACGACCAGGGTCAGGGTCGCGGCGATGCCGTTCGCGACCGTGGAGCCGAACCGGCCCACCAGGAGCAGCAGCGCGATCATCCCGAAGATGCCGAGCCCCGCGGCAAGCGACAGCAGGTTCGGCGGCCGGGCGCCCTCCTTGCGCACCATCGTCACCCCGTTGGAGACCAGGAACATGCCCAGCGACAGGATCCCCAGGGTGGGGACGGCGAAGACCAGCAGGACGACCGCCATGGCCGCCCAGTGCGGCAGCGCGGCCACCTGGAGGAGCACGGCGAAGGACAGTGTGACGAAGGTCAGGCCGAAGAGGACGGCGTTGCGGAAGCCGCGGCGGTCCCTTCGCGCGCTGACGCAGAAAGCCAGGAAAAGCAGGGCGGGAACGGCGAAGGCGACCATGCCGACCATCGTAAATGTCATATGCGGACGGGCGTGCGGCGTACGGAGCGCCCGGCGAGCACGTCCGTGCGGCGTCCGTCCCGTATGACGAACCGACCGTCGATCAGCACGTGCGGGATGCCGGCGGGCAGTGCGCGCGGATGCGCGTACGTCGACCCGGCCGCGACCGTCAGCGGGTCGAAGAGGACCAGGTCGGCGCGGTGTCCGACCCGCACCAGCCCCCGGTCGGGCAGCCGCAGGCGGGCCGCCGGGCGCCCCGCGAGGTGGGCGACGCACTCCTCCAGGGAGAGCACGCCCAGTTCGCGCACGTAGTGCCCGAGGTAGTGGGGGAAGGTGCCGTACGCGCGCGGATGGGGCTTCGCGCCCTGGAGGATGCCGTCCGAGCCGCCCGTGTGGACGGGATGGCGCATGATCGCGCGGACGTTCGCCTCGTGCCCGACGTGCTGCAGGATCGTCGGCGCGAGCCGGTCGCCGAGCAGCAGCCGCCGGGCGGTGTCCCAGCCGTCCACGCGGGTGCCGACGTGTCCCGCGAACGCGGGGTCGCCGACGCCCGAGATCTCGACGGTCGACCAGTCCACGGGGACGCCGTGGCAGCCGTCCGCACCCTCCACCTCCAGCGCGTACCGGATCCGCTCCGCGTCGGCGTCGTCGCGCAGCCGGGCCAGGACCGCCTCCGGACCGCCCTCGTTCGCCCAACTGGGCAGCAGGGCGACCAGGGTGGTGCAGCCCGGGGTGTACGGGTAGCTGTCGAGGGTGAGGTCGGCGCCCTGCGCCAGCGCGGCGTCCAGCAGGGACAGCAGCTCGGGGGCGCGGCCCTCGTTCTCGCCGAAGTTCATGGTGGCGTGCGCGAGGTGCAGTGCGCAGCCGGCCTCGCGGGCCAGCCGGACCATCTCCGCGTAGGCGGCCAGCGCGTCCCGGCCGTACGAGCGGTGGTGGGGGCAGTAGTAGCCGCCGTACCGGGCCACCACCCGGCACAGCTCGGTCAGTTCACTGCCGGAGGCGTACATGCCGGGCGTGTAGGTGAGGCCGGAGGACATGCCGACGGCCCCCTGGGCCAGGCCCTCGGCGACCAGCCGCCGCATCCGGTCCAGCTCCGCGGCCGAGGCGGGGCGGTCGTCCCAGCCGACGGCGTACGCGCGGACGGTGCCCTGCGGGACCAGGTAGGCGGCGTTGACGGCGATGCCGCGGCCGCCGTGGGCGCGGTCCAGCCGGTCGAGGTAGCCGCCGACCGTGCGCCAGTCGAAGTCGATGTCGTCGCCGGGGCCGTTCCAGCCCGCGATGGCCGCCCGCACCCCGGCCAGGGTGCGGTCGTCGGCGGGCGCGTACGACAGGCCGTCCTGGCCCAGGACTTCGAGGGTCACGCCCTGGGCGGCCTTCGCGCTGTGGTCCGGGTCGCGGAGCAGGGCGAGGTCGCTGTGCGCGTGCATGTCGACGAAGCCGGGCGCCAGCGCGAGGCCGTCCGCGTCGAGGGTGGTCCGCCCGCCCGGCAGCGCGCCGATGGCGTGGATCCGGCCCTCGTGGACGCCCACGTCGGCGGTGTACGAGGGCCCGCCCGTGCCGTCGACGACGCGGGCCCCGCGGATGACCAGGTCCACGCCGGCGGCCTAGAAGAAGGTGCGGACGTAGTCGGTGACCGTGCCGTCGGCCTCCACGACCGGGATCAGCGGCCATTTCTCGAAGATGGTGCAGGGGTGGGACATGCCGAGCGCCACCCAGTCGCCGACCCTCAGGTCGTCTGCGGAGTCGGTCTCCAGCCAGGCGTGCTGGTCGGACAGCTTGACCACGCGGACGCCGCCGGCGGGCCGCTCGCTCCCGCCCCCGCCGCCGTCCTCGTCGGCGGATCGGACCAGCTCGACCTCGGGCAGGCCCAGGTCGTAGGCGATGTCGCGCTTGCCGGCGTTGACGAAGGCCTGGGTGGGGGAGGGGCGCGAGACGACCTGGGTCCAGAGGCGGAACGCGGGGCGCAGGACACCCTCCTGCGGGTGCCGGTTGAAGGGCGTCAGGCGGGTGTACCAGCCGTGGTCGTGCGAGACGTACGCGCCGGAGCGCAGCAGCCGCAGGGTGGGCCGGGACAGCTCGGGGAGCTCGGCGAAGACGTCGGCGACGGCGTCGAACCAGGCCGAGCCGCCGGCGCTGACGACGATCTCCTCCAGGTCCCCGGCGAACCGCCCGTCCTTGTCGAAGGCGACGGCGAGCGCGGTGAGCCGGCGCAGGTAGGCCAGGACGCGGGCCGGGTCGGCGTCGGGGACCTCGGCCTCGTACCCGGCGACACCGACGAGGCGCAGGGCTGCGGCCCCGGCCACGGCGTCGGCCACGGCGCGGCAGTCGTCCTCGGTCCGGGCCCCGGTACGGGCTCCCTCGCCGGCGCCGAGCTCGACGACCACGTCGACGCGGGCCGGCGCGCCGCGCAGGGCGCGGTCCATCAGCTCGACCCCGCGCACGGAGTCGACGTAGCAGACGAAGCGGAAGCCGGGGTCGGCGGCGAGCTCGGCGGCGACCCAGCGCAGGGCGGCGGCGTCGACGAGCTCGTTGGCGAGGAAGATCCGCTGGATGCCGAAGGCGCGGTAGACGCGGACCTGGTGGGGGACGGCGGCGGTGATGCCCCACGCGCCGTGCTCCAACTGGCGGCGGAAGAGCTGGGGGGCCATGCAGGTCTTGCCGTGCGGGGCGAAGGCGAGGTCGTGGCGGGCCGCGTAGGCGCCGAGGGCGGCGAGGTTGTGCTCCAGCGCGTCCGCGTCGAGGGTCAGTACGGGGGTGGTGAAACCGCCGGTGTACAGGTCCCGGCGCTGCGTGGCGAGGGCGCCGACGGTGAGGCCCTGCGCCTGGGCGTCCGGGGGGAGGCCCTTGAACCGGTGGTCGACCGGTTCCTCGGCGAGTGCCTGGACGGGGTCGCTGGCCATGCGGGTGCCTCCCGGGGGTGCGGGTGTGTTGCGGCGTGCGCAACTGCCGTTGCGTACGCCGCTGCGTGCTGTCTAACATCCCGGAAGACGGCGGGTCAACGCGCCCGGTTCCGGCAGCGGCTCCGGGGGCGGGGCGGCGACCGGGCCGGGTCCGTCGCGACCGTAGGGAAGGGACCGCATGAGCCAGTCGGTGGAACGCGCCCTCGGGATCCTGCCGCTGCTGGCCCGCGGGCCCGCCGGACTGGGAACGGTGGCCGAGGAGCTCGGCGTGCACAAGAGCACCGCGCTGCGCCTGCTGCGCACCCTGCACGAGCACGGGTTCGTCTACCGCCAGCCCGACGGCCGCTACCGCCTCGGTGCGCAGCTCTTCGCGCTCGCCGCCGAGGCCGTCGAGAACCTGGACGTCCGGGAGATCGCGCACCCGCACCTCGTCGAGCTGAACCGGGCCACCGGCCACACCGTGCACCTGGCCCTGCATCAGGACGACGAGGTGGTCTACATCGACAAGGTCGACAGCCGCTACCCCGTCCGGATGTACTCCCGCATCGGCAAGCCCGTGCCCCTCACGGTCGCCGCCGTCGCCAAGCTGCTCCTCGCGGACCTTCCCGAACCCGAGCGGCTGGCCCTGGCCCACCGGGTGGAGTACCCGCGTTACACCGCCCGTTCGACCCCGGACGCCGACGCGTTCCTCCGCGAGCTGGACCTGGTCCGGGCCCAGGGCTGGGCCACCGACCTCGGCGGGCACGAGGAGTCCATCAACTGCCTGGGCGCGCCGGTTCGCGGCCCGGACGGGCGGGTCGCCGCCGCGCTGTCGGTCTCCGCGCCGAACGTGGTCGTCAGCGCCGAGGGGCTGCTGGAACTGCTGCCCCGGGTCCTGCGCACCGCCGACACCATCACCCGGGAGTACTCCGGCTCCGCGCCCGGCCTCCCTCCCTCCTCCGCACCGAAGGACGGCACGCCGTGACCGAGAAGACCGCCATCACCCCCGAGACGCACACCGTGCCGCCCGCGAGGTTCTCGCACGGCGTCCGCAAGGGGAACATCCTGCAGGTGGCCGGCCAGGTCGGTTTCCTGCCGCACGTCGACGGGCAGCCGCCCACCCCGGCGGGGCCGACGCTGCGCGAGCAGACCCTCCAGACGCTGGAGAACGTCCGCTCCGTCCTGGAGGCCGGCGGCGCGGGCTGGGACGACGTGATGATGATCCGCGTCTACCTGACGGACACGGGGCACTTCGCCGAGATGAACGGCGTCTACAACGCCTACTTCGAGCAGCAGGGCCTCAAGGAGGCCCCGGCCGCCCGGACCACGGTGTACGTCGGTCTCCCGGCGGGGCTGCTCGTCGAGATCGACGCCCTCGCCGTCCTCGGCTGAGACACGCCGGCGGGGCGCCCCCCTGGCGGTGGGGCGCCCCCGTACGGCTCGCGGCTAGGCGCAGTACTGCGCTTCCTTGCCGATCGAGCGGTACATGCAGTCCGCGTTCTCCAGCAGCTGGAGCACGGCCTCCTTGTTGCGCGAGGTCTCGCGGTCGATCACCTCGTCGGGCGGGTAGAAGCCGCCGCCGGCCGAGCTGGCCGGGTACATCTCGAAGGTGTAGGCGAAGATCCTCTGGCTGCCCCACAGCCAGTCGTCGATCGTCCCGTCGGTGATGTACAGGTCGCTCGACTGCTCCGGGGTGTAGCCGTTGCTCGCCGCCATGCCCGTGCCGATCTTCTTGAACACGGCGAGGTCGTCGGCGGTCAGCCCGGGCGCGGTGTCGTTGTACGTCCAGCCGAAGGGCCAGAGCACCAGCTGGCTGTAGGTGTGGAAGTCGATCGAGGCCTTGATCTGCTGCTTGCCGCCGACCACCCGGCTGCGGACGAAGTCCGAGACGACCTTCACCTCGGGCGTCGACTCGGGGGCCGTGCCGCGGTAGGTCTCGGAGCTCTTGCTGCCGCTGGAGCCGCCGCAGCAGCCCCACTTGTAGTTCCAGTTCCGGTTCTGGTCGGTGCCGACATAGGAGGAGCCGGAGTTGGGCTGGCGGTTCTTGCGCCAGGAGCGGTAGGAGCCGGTGGCGATGTCGTACTCGCCGCCGTCCGGGTTGAGGTCCGGGATGATCCAGATCTCGCGGCTGTTGATCGCGTTGGTGACCCGGGACTCCGTGCCGTACTTGGCGCCGAACTCCTTGAGCAGGTACAGGGCCATCTCCACGGTCAGGTGCTCGCGCGCGTGCTGGTGCGCGGTGAAGAGCACTTCGGGCTCGGCCTCGTCGGTGGCGACGTTGTCGCTGATCTTGATCGCGAAGAGGTCGCGGCCCTGGTACGACTTCCCGATGACCCGCTTGCTCATGATCCCGGGGTACTGGGCCATGCGCTGGTCGATCTCCGCGCTGGCCTCGGCGTAGTTGTGGTAACGGGAGTCGGCCGAGGGGAAGTCCATGGTGCCGGCCGCGATCCCGGGCAGGGAGCGGTCCGGCGGGCCGGGGAGGGCGGCGAGCGTGTAGCCCCGCGCGCGCAGTTCCCGGGCCTGCATGGGGTCGGCGCTGACGACGACGGTGTGGTCGTCCACCTCGTCGATGGACACGCCGGTGCTGAGCAGGGCGGTGCGGTCGGCGGCCGTGGAGGGGCCGTGGATCCGGTACTGGACGAGGGCCTCGTCCTGGGTGGCGGTCGAGGGGACGGCGGGTGGGGAGGCCGTGGCACTCATGCCGTAGGCGGGTGCGCCCAGCGCGAGTGCCAGCAGGGCCGCCGTGACGGCGGCCCTCCGGCGGGTGTGGAGCCGCATGCGTTCTCCTGGGTGGGGAGTGTGGGGGTAGCCGTGCGGACGCGCACAGCGTGCTCTCGTGGCATGTCCCGGTCAAGGACCCGATCTGCCGACCGGCCCGAACCGGCCACCCCCACACCTACCGCCTAGGGAAGGCTGTGGACCTTGGGACCCACCGCGTTGGACCAGGCGTGACCCGCCTTGGCGTCCCAGTTGGTCGACCAGGTCATCGCACCGCGCAGCCCCGGGTAGGTTTTCGACGGCTTGAACGATCCGCAGCCCGTACCCCGGGTCAGGCAGTCCAGCGCGTTGTTCACGATGGTCGGGGACACGTAGCCGCTGCCCGCGCCGCTCGGGGAGGCCGGTACGCCGATGCCCACCTGGGAGGGGTCGAGCCCGCCCTCCAGCTGGATGCAGGCCAGCGCGGTGAGGAAGTCCACCGAGCCCTGGGAGTACACCTTGCCGTCGCAGCCGTTCATCGAGCCGCTGTTGTAGTACTGCATGTTGACGACGGTCAGGATGTCCTGGATGTTGAGCGCCGTCCGGAAGTAGCCGCCCTGCGTGGACTGCATGTCGATGGTCTGCGGGGCCATGGTGATGACCAGCGAGGGCCCCGCCTTCTGCGACAGCGCGCGCATGGCCTGGGTCATGTAGGTCGGGTTGAGGCCGTTCTCCAGGTCGATGTCGACGCCGGTGAAGCCGTACTCCTGCATCAGCGCCCAGGCCGAGTTGGCCAGGTTGGTCGCGGAGGCGGAGTCGTTGACCGAGATGGTGCCCTTCTCGCCGCCGATGGAGAGGATGACCGACTTGCCGGCGGCCTTCTTGGCGGCGATGTCGGCCTTGAACTGCGGGACGGTGTAGCCGCCGAGGCCGGCGGAGTCCAGGGTGAAGGAGATGGCGCCCGGAGTGGGCGTGGCGTCGGCGAAGGAGACGGCGATGATGTCGTACTGCGCGGACACGTCGGAGAGCTTCTGGACGGTCGCGCCGTTGTTGAAGTTCTGCCAGTAGCCGGTCAGGGCGTGCTTGGGGACCGAGGGGTTCGGCCCGTTGCCGCCGCCGGTCGTGGTCCCCGTGACCGCGGCCGACCTGGGGCCCTCGCCCGCGGCGTTGAACGCGCTCACCTGGAAGGAGTACGAGGTGGCGGCGGTGAGCCCGGTGATCTGGGCGGAGGCCTGGGTGACGGTCTGGACCCGCACGCCGTCCTGGTGGACGTGGTAGCCGGTGGCGCCGCCGACGGCGTTCCACGAAAGGGTGAGCCCGGTCGGGCTCTGGCCGGAAACGGCGGTCCCGGCGGGAGCGCCGGGGATGCCCGGGCCGGGGTCGGTGCCGCCGCCGCCGTCGGGGCCGAAGACGCTGAAATCGTCCACCACGTAGCCGGGCTGGCCGTACCAGCCGTGCGTGTAGACGGTGACCTGGGTGGTGCTGGGGCCGGTGGAGAAGGTGGTGGAGAGCTTCTGCCAGCCGGATCCGGAGCCGGGGGTCCAGGTCGACACGTCCTGGGTGCCGGTGCCGGTCGCGCCGAGGTACACGTAGCTGCCCTGCACCTGCGTGCTCAGCGTGTACGTCGAGTTCGGCTTGACCGTGACGGTCTGACTGCAGCGCGCGTTGTCGGAGCCGGCGGGGGTGGCCCGGAGGGCGCCGGCCCCGGCGTACACCGGCGAGCTGACGGAAGCTCCGCTTCCGCCGGTGCACGACCAGTTGGCGAGGCCGGACTCGAAGCCGCCGTTGCGGGCGACGTTGACGTCCGCGGCCTGTGCCGTACCGGTCGCGAGGGCGGTCAGGCCCCCGGTGGCGAGGACGGCGGCGAGGGGCAGGACGAGGGAGCGTATGCGTTTCACTGAGGCTCCGGTGGGGGGAGGAAGGAGGTGGGACGAGCAAGTGGGGTGCTCGGAAGCCAAGTTGGTCCAGACCAATCCCGCTGTCAAGACTCTTCGCGAAGTGGCTTGAAATGCTCGATTGCCGCATCCTTGTTGTCCGGGTTTTTGGCCACCTGTGACATGTGCCGTCGGCACGGGAATCGGCAAGGCCCTGCCCTGTCAGGGACGACGCGGATATGGTGCTGGAGCAAGGGGTGGGGGCACCTCCCGGCGGTCGCCGGGGATGTCGATCGTTCTGCGCCCGCGCCGTGCGTGCGCGTGCGCGACGGGCACCGGACGGGCATGTCGTGGGCACATGACGAGCGGGTGCGACCTCCCGGCGGCAGCCGGGGGAGCGGCGACCGCGGCGCCATGGGGTGAACAGGGGGATTCGCGTGCCGGCCGCCATCGCTGTCACCAGCGCAGACCTGATCCTCCCGGCCCCCGACCGGCACACGCCCGGGGCGGTCCTCCTGCACCCGCCCGGTGAGCTCGACCTGGAGGGCGCGCTCGCCGAGACCAGCGCCCTGCTGGAGCGCCACGGCCACCTGGTAGCGGTCGTGCCCGACTGGCTGCCCCGCGCCACCGTCCAGCGGCTGCACACCGTACGGGCCATCCTGGAAACCGGCCGGATCGCGCTCCTCACCACCGACCTGCCGCCGCTCGCCACTGCGCTGCTGGTACGTCAGCTGCGCCAGCTCAGCGTCTGCGACTTCAGCCCCGGAGTGGTGGCGGCCGCGGCCCGGCTGCTCACCCACTACATCCACGCCGGCGCGCTGCTGGGCTCGGTCGCCAAGCTCGACCGGGTCCCGGTCGGCCTCAAGGCGCATGCCCGGTCCTGGTCGCCGACCGCGCAGTTCGCCGTGCTCGCCCACCCCGAGCCCCAGGTCACCCGGCTCGGCGGCGCGGGCGCCCACGCCGGCGGCGCCCTGCCGGCCGGCCCCGCGTTCGCCACCCACCTCACCTTCGCGCGGGGGCAGCTCGCCTCCGACTGGGTCGCCGCCGAACTGGCGTCCGCCTGGCAGGTGCAGGGGGTCATGGAGAACCCGCTGCCGGCCGACTCGCCCGGCTGGTGGGGCACGCCGAAGCTGGTCGAGTTCGCGGCCGGCATCCCGGACCCCTCCGTCCTCCACCAGCTCGTCGCCTCGGTCCGCCGCGAGGAGTGCCGTTGGTGCGGCCTCGAACTCATCGGCGACCGCTGCGGCTTCTGCGCCGCGCCGCTCTCCGCACCGCCCCCGCCGGCTCCGCCGGCGAGCGCCGCCCGATCCAGACCCTGACCGGCCCGAACGTACGAACGAACGAAGAACGGCGAGGTAGTACGGCCCATGAACTCACGCCAGCGCCGCGGCGTCATCCTTCTGCTCCTGTCGGTCCTGTGCGCCCTCGGGGCCTTCGCCGGAGTCCTCGTGGTGATCGGCGACGTCAACTCCAAGGTCGGGTCCGAGGTCGTCGCCTACCGCGCCAAGGCCGACATAGCGCCGTACGGCCCGCTGACCGCCGCGCAGTTCGAGGAGGTCACCATCCCGAGGCGCTGGCTCTCCGAGACCGCCGTCACCGACCTCGGGTCCCTCAAGGACAAGATCGCGCTGACCACCCTGAAGAAGGGCTCCCTGCTCCAGAGCGACATGGTCGTCGACCGGCCCCAGCTCCAGCCCGGTGAGCAGGAGATCGCCATCATGATCGACGCCGCGACAGGCGTGGCGGGCAAGATCACCTCCGGGGCCAAGGTCAACATCATCGCCACCTTCAAGGGCGCCAAGGACACCGACCCGTCCCGGTCGGTGATCATCGTCGCCAACGCCCGGGTCCTCGGCGTCGGCAAGCTCACGGCACTGGAGAAGGACAGCGACAAGGAGGGCCCCGCCGAGGCCGTCCCGATCACCTTCGCCCTGAACACCAAGGACACCCAGCGCGTCGCCTACGCCGAGTCCTTCGCGGAGCACGTACGGCTGGCCCTGGTGGCCCCCGGCACCGACTCGGCGCCCGGCCCGAACGAGCGCACGTACACCCTCGACGGGGACAAGTGAGGCGCGGATGACCACCCGAATCCTCCCGGCGGTCGGCGACCCCGACGCCGCCCGCGCCGTCGCCGCCCTGACCGGCCGGCTCCCCGAGGCCGAACCCGCCGCCCCGGTGCCCGACTCCACCACCCTGCTCGACACCCTGGCCCGGCTGGCGGCGCAGTCGATCGACGACCTCCCCGAGGTCGTCCTGGTCCACGAGCGGGTCGGCCCGCTGCCCGCCCTGGAGCTGGTCCGCGAGATCGCCCTGCGCTTCCCGGCCGTCGGCGTCGTACTGCTCTCCTCGGACGCGGGCCCCGCCGTCTTCTCCGCCGCGATGGACTCCGGGGCGCGGGGCCTGATCGGCATCCCGCTGGCCTACGAGGAGCTCGCCGCGCGCGTCCAGGCCGCCGCCCAGTGGTCCGTGGGCGTACGCCGCCACCTGGGGCGGGGGCCCGACGTACCCGCCGGCCCGGGCGGACGGGTGGTCACCGTCTCCGGGGCCAAGGGGGGCGTGGGCACCACCTTCACCGCCGTCCAGTTCGCCCTTGCCGCGGCCGCGTCGGGGCGGCGTACCGCCCTCGTCGACATGGACCTCCAGGCCGGGGACGTGGGCTCGTACCTCGACGTGCGCTTCGGACGCTCCGTCGTCGACCTCGCCGGCATCCAGGACATCTCCCCCCGGGTCCTCCAGGACGCGGTCTACGAGGACCGCACCGGGCTGGCGCTGCTCCTCGCCCCGGCCGAGGGCGAACGCGGCGAGGAGGTCGACGAACGGGCCGCCCGCCACATCCTGGGAGCCCTGCGGAGCCGCTACGAGCTCGTCGTCGTCGACTGCGGCACCCAGGTGACCGGAGCCAACGCCGCCGCCGTGGAGACGGCGGACGTGGCGGTGCTGGTCACCACCCCGGACGTGGTCGCCGTACGGGCGGCGAAGCGGCTGGTGCGGATGTGGGAACGGCTCCAGGTACGCAAACCGGAGGACACCGCGATGGTCGTCAACCGCTGGAGCAAGCACACCGAGATCCAGCCCGCCCTCATCGAGAAGATCACCAAGACGCGAGCCACGCGCACCCCGGTGCCCGCCGCCTTCAAGGAGCTCCAGGCCGTCGTGGACGCCGGCCGGGTCCAGGACCTGGACAACCGCTCCACGGTGAAGCAGGCCCTGTGGGCCCTGGCGGGCGAACTCGGCCTGCTCACCGCCCCCGACGCCACCGCCCCGGGCGCCGCCCTGGCGGTCCGCGGCCCGGGACCGGTGGCCCGCCTGCGGCGCGGCCGGGAGGGCTGAGCGATGCCCGCGAGCGCACCGGCGGACGGATCCGCGGGCCGACCCGGCCGCGGTGGGGACCGGGGGCAGGTGGCGATCGAGTTCGTCGGCATGCTGCCGCTGATCCTGCTCCTCGTGGCCGCCGTCTGGGAGGGCGTCCTGATCGGCTACGCCTTCTCCCTCGCGGGCAACGCGGCGGACGAGGCGGCGCGTGCGGGAGCCGTCCACGGCGCCGCCGAGTGCGACGCCGCGGCCAAGGAGCACATCGGGTCCGCCTGGAGCGTACGGGTCAGCTGCGGGCCGGCCGGCAACCTCTACAAGGCCGAGGTCTCGCTGCGGGTCCCCGTGCTCGTCCCCGGACTCGACACCGGCCTGCGCATCGACGGCCACGGCGGAGCGGCGAAGGAGCAGGAGTGACATGAACCGACCCCGACCCCAGCCCCGGCCCCGATGCGGGAAGTGGAGCTCCGCCGTCGCCGCGCGCGACCGCGGCCAGGTGGCGCTGGAGTACCTGGGATTCCTGCCCGTCCTGATGCTCGTCGCCCTCTGCGCCATCCAGTTGGGCTGGGCCGCGTACGTGGTGGAACAGGCCGGCACGGCGGCGCGCACCGCCGCCCGCGTGGAGGCCCGCGAGCCCGACGCCGGACGGGCGGCGGGTCTGGCCGCGATCCGCGGGGACCTCAGCGGCCGCACGACCATCGACATCAGCAAGCCCGGGGACACCGTCAGGGTGACGGTGACCATCAGCATCAAGTCCATCGTGCCCGGCGTCGGCGACGGCCGGGCCGAGCGGACCGCCATCATGCCCGACGACGACCCGAGGTGACCGGACCATGAGCCTGCGTTCCCGGGTCAACACCCCCGACGACCGCCACAACCCGCGCGAGGACGGCCGCCTGGTCTCCTCGTACCGGGCCAAGCTGCTGGAGGAGATCGACCTCGCCGAGATGTCGGCCCTCGCACCCGCCGAGCGCCGGGCGCGCCTGGAGCGCGTACTGGGCCACATCATCAGCCGCGAGGGCCCGGTCCTGTCCACCGTCGAGCGGGCGCAGCTGATCCGCCGCGTGGTCGACGAGGCCCTCGGCCTCGGCGTGCTCGAACCACTCCTCGAAGACCCCTCGATCTCCGAGATCATGGTCAACGGCCCGGACCAGATCTTCGTCGAGCGGGCCGGCCGGGTGGAGCAGCTCCCGCTGCGCTTCGCCTCGCACGACCAGCTGATGCAGACCATCGAGCGCATCGTGTCCACCGTCAACCGCCGGGTGGACGAGGCCAACCCCATGGTCGACGCCCGGCTGCCCAGCGGCGAGCGCGTCAACGTCATCATCCCGCCGCTCTCCCTGACCGGCGCGACGCTCACCATCCGCCGCTTCCCGCGCGCCTTCACCCTGCACGAGATGATCGGCCTCGGCACCCTCGACGAGCAGATGCTCCTCCTGCTGTCGGGGCTCGTCGCGGCCAAGACGAACGTGATCGTCTCGGGCGCCACCGGCACCGGCAAGACCACGCTCCTCAACGCGCTGTCCGGACTCATCCCGGAGGGCGAGCGCATCATCACCATCGAGGACTCCGCGGAGCTCCAACTCCAGCAGGCGCACGTCATCCGCCTCGAATCCCGCCCGCCCAACGTGGAGGGCAAGGGACAGATCACCATCCGCGACCTCGTACGCAACTCCCTGCGCATGCGCCCCGACCGCATCATCGTCGGCGAGGTCCGCGGCGGCGAGACCCTCGACATGCTCCAGGCCATGTCCACCGGCCACGACGGCTCACTCGCCACCGTGCACGCCAACAGCTCCACGGACGCCCTGATGCGCCTGCAGACCCTCGCCTCCATGTCGGAGGTAGAGATCCCCTTCGAAGCGCTCCAGGACCAGATCAACAGCGCCGTCGACATCGTCGTCCAGCTCACCCGCTTCGGCGACGGCTCACGCCGGGTCACGGAGATATCCGTCCTGGAATCCCACGGCCGCGAGCCGTTCCGGATCACCACCGTCTGCCGCTTCGCTGCCCAGCCCATGGCGGCGGACGGGCGCGTCTACGGCCACTTCGCCCACTACCCGCTGCCCCGCACCCTCGCCGACCGCCTGTACATGAACAACCAGCCGATCCCGCAGGCCTTCGGCGTCGCGCCGGACGACCCGCTGACCGCCCGCATCACCCGGACCGCCCTGTGAACCCACTGATCCTGCTCACCCTCGGCGCCACACTGCTGGCCTGCGTCCTGCTGGTCCTCGGCCTCCGGGCGTACGCGGCCGGCCGCGCCCAGCGCGCCGCGCTCATCGAACGCCTCACGGCCAGCGGCGCCCCCGACGCACCCGGCCGCCGGCGCCGCTTCCGGGCGGTGGACCGGCGGCTGCGCACGACCGCGCTCGGTCGCCGCATCGGCCTCAAACTCGCGGTCACGGGACTGGACCTGACCGTCGGCGAGTTCTTCGTGTACATGGTGGCCGCCGTCGCCGGGATATGGCTGATCGCCTCCTCCTTCCTGGCCCCGTTCTTCGGCCCGGTGGCCGGCCTGATCGGCCTGTGGGCGGCGAACGCCTTCCTCAACTGGCAGCGGGCCCGGCGCACCGACCGGTTCGTCAACCAGCTCCCCGACCTGGCCCGCATCCTCGCCAACGCCACCCAGGCCGGCCTCGCCCTGCGCACGGCCATCGGGATGGCCGCCGAGGAACTCGAAGCCCCCGCCGGCGAGGAACTGGCCCGGGTGGCCGACCGGCTCGCCGTCGGGCACTCCATCGAGGAGGCGCTCGGCGAGATCGCCGAACGCCTGCCGTCGCGGGAACTCGTCGTCCTGGTCTCCACCCTCGTCCTGTCCGCCCGCGCGGGCGGCGCCATCGTGGACAGCCTGCGCAACCTCACGGTGACGCTGGAGCAGCGCAAGGAGACCCGGCGGGAGATCCGCACGCAGCTGTCCCAGGTGACGGTGACGGCGTACCTGGTCCCCGTACTCGGGTTCGGCTCGCTGCTGCTCGTGGACTCGATGATGCCGGGCGCCCTGGACCGCATGACCGGCTCCGTCGTCGGGCAGAGCGCCGTCCTGGTCGCGCTCGGGCTCTTCGCCGTCGGCTTCGTCCTCATCCGCCGCCTGTCCAAGATCGACGTCTGAGGAGGCCGGTGTGATCGCGTTGCTCCTGGCCCTGGCCCTGGCCGCATCGGTGCTCGGTGCCTTCCACGGCATCCGGCTCTACCGCGCCGACATCAAGCTCCCCACCGACCTGGCCCTGGCCCTGGAGGTCGGCGCCACCCGCACGACAGCGGTCGGCTCCCTCGTCGACCGCGCCGGCATCCGCTACGCGCCGCTCGTCCTGCGCCTGATGGGCCCCGACCGGGTGGCGCGCAAACGGCGCCAGATCGACACCGCCGGCAATCCGTCCGGCCTCACCATCGACCGCTACGCCGCGCGCCGCGCCGTGTACGCCTTCCTCGGCGCGCTCGGCGCCGTCTCGATGCTGCTCAACGGCCAGCTGGTCCTGGCCCTGCTCATGGTCGCGTTCGGCTTCTTCTGGATCGAGGCCGGCCTCTGGTCGGCGATCCGGATCCGGCGCGACCACATCGAACGGACCCTGCCCGACTTCCTGGACGTGCTCGCGGTGGTGGTGAGCGCCGGACTCGGCTTCCGGCCGGCGCTGGAGCGCGTCGCGGACAAGTACGAGGGGCCCTGGTCCGACGAGATCCGGATCACGCTGCAGCAGATGACCATGGGCGTCAGCCGCCGCCAGGCCTTCGACGAGCTGCGCCGGCGCAACGACTCCGAACAGGTCGCGCAGTTCGTCACCGCGCTCCAGCAGGGCGAGGAACTGGGCTCCCCGATCGTCGAGACGCTGATCGCGATCGCCGAGGACATGCGCCGCACCGACGCCCAGAACGCCCGCCGCCGGGCCGCCCGCGCCGTGCCGAAAGCCACCCTCGCCGTGACGATGTTCATGCTGCCCGGCACGATGATCCTGCTGATCGGCGGGTTCGTGTACGGCGCGGACGTCGACTTCGGCGCCCTGTTCGGGGGCGGGTGAGCCATGGCCGTCCCGCTGGACACCACCGGTACGACCACCCCGCCCGGTTGGACGGCGGCCCGCGGATGGCGGGCGCCGCTCGCCGTCGCGGCCGAGGCCTTGCAGACCGACACCCCGCGGAACAACGCTCTGCGGGCGAACGCCGTCCAGGTGCTGTGCCGCCAGGTGTGCGCGCTCCGCCTCGTGCTGATCGCGCTCGGCGCCCCGCCGGTGCTGAGCCGCACCGCGAGCGGCCCACCGCTGTACCTGGTGGGCGGGACCGTCCTGCTCGCCTTCACGCTCTCCTACGCCCTCTTCCGCGACGGGGAGCGGTACGGGCCGCTGCTCCCGCGCCACCGCTGGCTGCTCGCGGTGGACCTGGCACTCGGCACGGCACTCCTGGCCGCCGCGACGCCCGAGTCGCCGCTCGGCTTCGCCGCGACGGCCGCGTCGCCGCTCGGCTTCGCCGCGACGGCCGAGTGGCCGCTCGGCTTCGCCGCGACGGCCGCGTCGCCGCTCGGGCTCGCCGCGGTGTGCGTCCCGCTCCTGGCCGGCCTGGTGCACGGCCGGCGCGGCGCGGCGGTCTACGCGGCCGTCCAGGCCGCCGTGGTGGCAGCCCTCGGCCAGGGGAGCGCCGGGGCGCTGACGGCGGCGGCGCTCTGCGTGCTCGCGGGCGCGGCCGGGGTCTGCCTGCGGGACCTCCTCGGCCGGGTCGGGGAGGCCGGCCACATCCTGACGGACGCCCGGGTCCAACGGGCCGTGGCCGAAGCGGTCCAGGCCGAACGGGACCACCTGGCCGGCGAGATGCACGACTCCGTCGCCAAGACCCTGCACGGCCTGGCGCTGACCGCGGAAGCTCTGGCGCGCACCGGCGATCCCGCCGCGGTACGCCGACAGGCCGAACTGGTCGCCGCCGCGGCCCGGCGCGCCGCGGCGGAGTCCCGGGAGGTCCTGGCGGACCTGCGCCGAGACGCGGACGCACCCGGGGTCTCCCTCGCGTACGAACTCCGCACCCGCTTCGCCGCCGACACCGGCGTTCCGACCGCCCCGGCCCCCGGCGCCGCGCCCGCCCTCTGCGCTGCCCCCGCCCCCGGCGCCGCGGTCGCCCCCGCCCCTGGCGCCGCGGCCGCCCCCGGGGCCGCGCCTGCCCTATGCGCCGCGCCCGCCCCTGGCGCCGCCCCCGCCCCTGGCGCCGCGGTCGCCCCGGTCCCCGGCGTCCCGGCCGCCCCCGGGCCCGCGCCCGCACCCAGGGCCGCGTGCACCCCGGCCTCCGGCACCCCGGCCGCCTCCGGCGCTGCGCCGGTCGACGTACGTACGGTCGGCGTCGTCCCGGAGCTGCCCGCACCCGTGGCGCGCCACCTGCTGGCCGTGGCCGCGGAGGCCGTGGAGAACGCCCGCCGGCACGCGGACGCCTTACGGATCACCGTCGAGCTGGCCGTCGACGACACCGACCTGCTGCTGACGGTCGAGGACGACGGCAGGGGCCTGTCCGGGGCCGTCGACCTCCCGGCCCTGCGTGGCGCGGGCCGCTTCGGCCTGCTCGGCATGACGGAACGCGCCACCGCGGCGGGCGCCCGTATCCGTATCGGCGCCCGCGCCGCCGGCCCGGGCACCCAGGTCCGCCTCACCCTGCCGCTCGCGGCCGTCACCGCCGGGAGGGGGGCGTGACGCCGCTGCGCGTCGTGATCGCCGACGACAACCCGGTGGTCCGGGCGGGCCTGGCGGCCCTGCTGTCCACGGCGGCGGACATCGAGGTGGCGGCCCAGGCCGCGGACGGCCGCGAGGCCATCCACCTCACCCGGCTGCACGCCCCCGACGTGGTACTGCTCGACGTCCGCATGCCGGGCGTGGACGGCATCTCGGCCCTGCCCCACCTCGTCCAGCTCGCGCCCGTGCTGATGCTGACGTACAGCCAGGAGACGCACATCGTCCGCGAGGCGCTGCTGCTCGGCGCCGGAGGCTACCTGGTGCACGGCGAGTTCACCCCGGACCACCTGGTCACCGCCGTCCGCGACGTCCACGCCGGCCGCGCCCACTTCAGCCCCACGGCGGCGACCGCGGTCCTCGCGGAGCTCCGAGCCTCTTCGCATCCGCAACGATCTGTGGCACAGTCGTCAGAGCGCCTTCCCAACCACAGGGTGTTCGGGCTGAGTTCGCGTGAGGAGGAGGTCATGGATCTCATCGCGTCCGGGATGAGCAACCAGCAGATCGCAGCCACCTGCTTCATCAGCGAGAAGACGGTCAAGAACCACATCAACCGCATCTTCGCGAAGCTCCAGAGCACCACGCGCAGCGAGGCGATAGCCCGCTGGCTGGGAACCGCCCGTCCAGGGGTGGCTGGTCATGGGTAGACGGCATGCGCAGTGGGTCCGTAATTGGGCCCCGGGACCCTTTGCACCTGCCGGTGCCCGGCCGTACCGTCCGCGAATCGACTACGGCGCCGGCCCTGGAGAGGACTCCAATGCAGAATCACAAGCTGCTCAAGGCGATCGTCGAACAGCGCGACCGACTGAGCGGTCGCCGAAACGCCGACGAGGGCCAGACGGTCTTCGAGTACCTCGGCATCATCGTGATCGTCGCTCTGATCATCACGGCGATCGTGGGCTCCGGTCTGGCGAACAGCATCGCGAATGCCATCACGGCCGTCCTGGCGGACATCACCACTTGATGGGCGAGGTGGGCTCGCGCGACAGGGGGCAGGTCTTCCCCGTCTACATCGTGGCGATAGCAGGCTTCCTCTTCGCCGCACTCGCTTTCGTCGTCGTCGGCATGGCTTCTGCCACGCGCAGTGAGGCGCAGGGGGCCGCCGATGCGGCGGCCCTCGCTGCCGCTCGCGAAGCCAGAGACAAGGCGCTCGTGGGAATGGACCTTCTTGCTCTCACTCCGGAGGATTGGGAGGCCATCGTCGAAGGCGGCCGCCTCACCGGGACGGGGGCTTGCGCAAAGGCAGTGGAGTTCGCCGCACTGAACGGTGCCACCGCACAATGCGCACCGGGCGACCGGGAATTCGCTGTAAGGGTCCTCACCGACGACACGGTGGGGAAGTCGGTCATCCCGGCCAGCGACACAACACGGGCGCGGGCGGAGGCCCGGGCCGAAATCGTGCCGCTCTGTTCACTGCGGTCGGCGCCCACGCCGTCGGTCAGTCCCTCCCCCAGCCCTTCGCCCACCGCGAGCACACCACCCGGAGGGGGTACCACGAGCCCTCCGGCCTCCGTCGGTTTTCGATGCCGGGGCGGAGCGGTGGTGACCTTGGATCCCGCGAACCCGGGGTCGTTGTCCAAACTTTCGAGGAAACTCTTCAGTGTGCGACTGGCCGACTGACAGCGGACTAGGAATGAAGGAAGCGGCGTAGATGAGCATGCGGCAGACGGTGAAGGTCAGCAGGGGAGCGGCCGTTGCGGTTGCGGCGGCCTTGGCCCTCACGCTGGCCGGATGCGGTGGCGGCGACGATAAGCCGCAGGAGCCGCAGAAGCCCGACACCTCCCAGGACCAGGGCGGCGCGGCACAGCAGCCCGCGCCGACCGCGAACAAGGGCTCGGAGCCCCTCACGGTGATCGCCACCGCGCAGGGACCGTCCGGAGTCGTCCTGGAGATCAACTCAGCCGTGCGTGACCACGATGGCTACGTCACGGTCAGCGGGCAGATCAAGAACGGGGGTTCCGCCGTGTTCTCCCAGATCGCGGCACTGCGTGGCGAGGAGAAGACCGCGAGTCCCGCCTCCGTCGCGGGAGCCACGCTGGTCGATACCCTCGGCAAGAAGCGGTACCTCGTGCTGCGTGACACCGAGGGGCGGTGCGCCTGCACCACTGGGCTCACTTTCCTGAAGAGCGGGGAAAGCGTTCCCATCTTCGCCCAGTTCCCCGCGCCGCCGACCACTACGACCGAGGTCGTGTTCGGTCTGCCGACCTTTGCCACGGCCACCATCAAAATCTCCGGGTGACCCCATGACCTCACTTCGCCGCACCACCGCCGCAACGGCAGTCGTCGGGCTCGTCATAGCCGGCGTCCACTTCGTGGGCACGGGCAGCGCCCACGCCGATGATCCCGCGCCGTCCGTGCCGCCGGGGACCGAGCCGTCGGCGTCCGCGCCCGTCGCCGTCAAGCCGGACTCGCCCCGCCTCAAGCTCCCGCAGGGCGGGACGCTCGCGCCGCCCAAGGTGCTCGATCTCGTCGAGGTCGTCGAGGACATCGGCGGGGAGCAGCGGCGGCAGGAGACCAACCAGACCGTCATGATGGCCCTGCAGTCCGAGGTGCTCTTCCCCGAGGACAGCGCGGTCTTCAACGCCCAGGCGGCATCCCGGATCCAGGCCATCGGGAACGAGATCAACCAGCAGAAGGCGACCCGCGTGCGGGTCTTCGGGTTCACCGACGACCAGGGCAGCTACGAGCACGGCAAGGAGCTGTCCAAGAAGCGGGCGGACGCCGTGCAGTCGGAGCTGGGCAAGACCGTCACCGATCCGAATGTCGTCTTCGACGTCCGGGGCTACAGCGAGGACTATCCGATCGCGGACAACTCCACGGAGGAGGGCCGCAAGAAGAACCGGCGCGTGGAGATCACGTTCCCGCGGAGCGGCGAGAAGTAGCGGCGAGGACCGCCGCCGCCGCGCCGGCCCGGTGGGCCGGGGCGGGGCCCGGGTCCAGGGCCGCCACGGCCGTGGCGCCCTCGACCAGGATCAGCAGTTGGTCGGCCAGGTCGTCGTCCGGACCGGCCAGTTCTGCCAGCAGGGCGCGCAGCTCCGCCTTGTGGCGGCGTACGACGTCGAGCACTCCCGCCGGCCCGGTGGCGAGCTCGCCGTACGCGTTCATGAACGCGCAGCCCCGGAAGCCCGGCTCCGCGAACCAGCCGGCCAGCCAGTCGAAGACTGCGGCTATCGGGTCCGGGGCTCCGGCCGTCGCCGCGCGCAGGCTCGTCAGCCAGCGCCGGTCGCGGCGTTCCAGGTAGGCGGTGAGCAGCGCTTCCTTCGCGGGGAAGATCCGGTAGAGCCGCTTGAGCGGGACCCCCGACTCCGCGCGGATGCGGTCCATGCCGACGGCCTGGATGCCGTCCGCGTAGAACAGCGCCTCCGCGGCGTCCAGCAGCCGGGCGCGGGCCTCTTCGTCGTCCATGCCCGCAGCGTAATCCAGTTCCCTTGCGGAGAGAACGAGCGTTCTCTAGGATGAGAACGATCGTTCTCCCGATGTGTGAGAAGAGGACCGCCGTGACCGCCGTGCGCGCAGCCCGCCCGCCCCTGCCGCCCTTCACCGAGGAGAGCGCCCTGGCCAAGGTGCGGGCCGCCGAGGAGGCGTGGAACAGCCGCGACCCCGAACGCGTAGCCCTCGCCTATACGGAGGACTCGCGGTGGCGCAACCGCGACCGCTTCCTCGCCGGCCGCGCCGAGATCCGTTCCTTCCTCGCCGAGAAGTGGGCGCGCGAGCTCGACTACCGGCTCCGCAAGGAGCTCTGGGCCTACACCGACAACCGCATCTCCGTCCGCTTCGAGTACGAGTGGCACGACCATGCGGGGCAGTGGTGGCGCAGCCACGGAAACGAGCAGTGGGAATTCGCTCCCGACGGATTGATGCGCCGCCGTGAGGCCAGCATCAACGACGTTCCCATCACCGCGGAGGAACGCCGGCTCGGCTGACGTCAAGGGGGCGCCCCGGCGGGTGCTCCCGTCGCCGTCGGGAATCGGGTCGACGCCGATCCCGACGCGCCGGGGGTCCTGGGCCGCGGAGTCCTCCCGTCCCCGGATGGGCCGGGTGCGGGAGGGTGGGGGTGGTGGGCGCCGGGGCGTGCCGCCGCGCTGCCGTGCGGAGTCCCGTGGGTCGGTGCACGTCGGGGCGTGCCACTGCATGCCCGTCGGCGTCGATGACTGCGGGTGCGGATCGGCTACCGGGTGAGGGTGTCGTCCGGGCGCGGTCCAGGGCGTCAGCTGGCCGGCGGGGATGGCTAGGGGGGCGCGGGCGGTGGTCCTGCGGCGGGCTTCGGCGTTCATGGCGGTGTCCTCTACGGGGTTGGCGGCGCCCGGCCCTGATGGCCGGGGCGCATGACCAAACGTAGCGGAAGAGATTACCGAGAGTAGCGATCCGGCCGTCAAACCCCCGGATCGGGTGGCAAGCGGCCCTCCCAGCTCCTCGCATGTCGTCGGCCCCGGTCGCCGGTCGCTGCCGCACATCGCCCGTCGGGCCGCCGCCCCCCCGCCCGCTCCCGCAGCCCCGGCAGCCCCCGCAGCCCCCGCGCCCCCCGCCCCCCGTCAGTCCTCCCGGTGCGCCTGCGTGATCAGGTCCGTCGCGACCTCCAGGGCCGCCTGCCGCGTCTCCTCCGGGTCGCCCTCCACGTGCTGCAGGAACATCATCCCCGCGTGCAGCGTGAACAGGGCGCTGATGCACCGCACCTGGTCCGTGAGCGGCCCGTCCTCCTGGCGCAGCAGCTCCACCAGCCGGAACAGCCGCTCCTTCACCGTCTCGCCGATGCTCAGCTCGCGCGTGGTCGCCTGGTTCTCCTGCATGAAGCGGTACAGGGAGGCCCCGGCCGCCATGGCCTCGCTGTACCGGCGCAGCACCTCGCGCTTGGTCTCCAGGGTGTGCGGCTGGCCCTCCGCCCAGGCGATCAGGTCGTCGATCGGCTGCGTCACGTCGCGGAAGAGGCTGATGAGGATGTCCTCCTTGGTCTTGAAGTGGTAGTACAGCGCCGCCTTCGTGACCTCCAGCCGCTCCGCGATCTCGCGCAGCGACGTCTTCTCGTACCCCTGCTCTGCGAAGAGTTCCAGTGCGACGTCCTGGATGCGCTGCCGCGTGTTGCCGCGGCGCTGCTGCGGACTGCTGCTGGACATGGCTCTCCCCATTACTTACTTGACGCCCGGCTAGTTACGGGTCTACCTTCCCCAGTGTAGTGAACTAGCCGGTCGGCAAGTAAGTGCCAGGGGAGTGGACATGAGCAAGGCAGTCATGGCGGCGGCGGAGGCACCGGAGGAGGTGGCGAAGCCGCGCAGCGTCCGGGTCGTGCTCATGGCGCTCATGATCGCGATGCTGCTGGCCATGCTCGACAACATGATCATCGGCACCGCGATGCCCACGATCGTCGGCGAGCTCGGCGGCCTGGAGCACCTCTCCTGGGTGGTCACCGCCTACACCCTGGCCACTGCCGCCTCCACTCCCATCTGGGGCAAGGTTGGCGACCTGTACGGGCGGAAGGGCTCCTTCCTCACCGCGATCGTCATCTTCCTCATCGGCTCCGCGCTCAGCGGCATGGCCCAGGACATGGGGCAGCTCATCGGCTTCCGCGCCGTCCAGGGCCTCGGCGCCGGCGGTCTGATGGTCGGCGTCATGGCGATCATCGGCGACCTCATCCCGCCCCGCGAGCGCGGCAAGTACCAGGGCATGATGGCCGGCGTGATGGCTCTGGCCATGATCGGCGGCCCGCTCGTCGGTGGCACCATCACGGACCACATGGGCTGGCGCTGGTCCTTCTACATCAACCTCCCGCTCGGCGCCGTGGCCCTCGCCATGGTCACCGCGGTCCTCCACCTGCCCAAGAAGGCGAGCCAGGGCGAACGCCCGAAGATCGACTACCTCGGCGCGGCGCTGCTGACCGTGGCGATCACCTCCACCGTGCTCCTGACGACCTGGGGCGGCACCGAGTACGCCTGGGGTTCCGCGGAGATCCTCGGCCTGATCGCCGTCGGCGTCCTGTCGACCGCCGGGTTCCTCTACGCCGAGACCAAGGCCGCGGAGCCGGTCATGCCGCTGCACATCTTCCGCAGCCGCAACTTCACCCTCATGTCTGTGATCGGCTTCCTGGTCGGCTTCGCCATGTTCGGCGGCGTGCTCTACCTCCCCCTGTTCCAGCAGTCCGTGCAGGGCGCCTCCGCGACCAACTCGGGCCTGCTGCTCCTGCCGATGCTGCTCTCGATGATGGCCGTCTCGCTGATCGCCGGCCGTGTCACCACCAACAGCGGCAAGTACAAGATCTTCCCCATCGTCGGCGGCGCGCTCATGGTGGTCGGGCTGTTCCTGCTCGCCACCATGGACACCGGCACCTCGCGGCTGGTCTCCGGCGTGTACATGGCCATCCTGGGCGCCGGACTCGGCTTCCTGATGCAGATCACCATGCTCGTCGCGCAGAACAGTGTCGACATGAAGGACATGGGCGTCGCCTCGTCCTCCGCGACCCTCTTCCGTACGCTCGGAGGCTCCTTCGGTGTGGCCCTGATGGGCTCCCTCTTCACCACCCGGGTCACCGACACCATGGCGGAGCGGCTGGGTCCGGAGGCGGCCGGAGCCGCGGGCTCCGCGCAGCTGGACGCCGCGAGCCTGGCCAAGCTCCCGGAGCAGGTGCGCGAGGCCTACCAGCACGCCGTGGCCTCCGGCACGCACTCGGCGTTCCTCCTCGGCGCGGCCATCGCCGTACTGGGCTTCGCGGCGGCCTGGTTCGTCAAGGAGGTCCCGCTGCGGGGCGCCGGACCGACCCCCTCCGCCGACGCGGACGGCGCCGGCGGCGTCCCCGCCCCCCGGGAGTCCGCGGCGCACTGAGGCGCCCTCAGGAGCGGCCGCAGCGGCCGATGCGACCGGGCCCGGCCCTTGCGGACGAACGTCCGCGGGGCCGGGCCCGGTCGCGTACGTCCGCCCCGGGGTTTCGGGACGGTCCAGGACGAAGGGAGCACCGCCCCACCGGGGCCCCCGGGCTGACACGCCGTCCGGCGGCGAACGGGTGAGGGTCGCCCTCCCCGCCCGCGCCGGGGTGTTCCCTGGTCGCACGGCGCCCAGCCCCTGGTGCGGGCCCGGCGTACCCGTCCGCCCCGCACGACCAGGAGGTCACCCGTGATCGACCCCAGCCGGCTCTCCGACCCTGCCGTCCGCGCCTTCGTCACCGCCGTCAACGCGGGCGACCGGCAGGCCTTCGACAGCGCGCTCAGCCCCGGCGCGACCATGTCGGACGACGGCACGGACCGGGACCTGGCCGAGTGGACCGACAAGGAGGTCTTCTCCTCCAACGGCCGTATGGACGTCGTGTCCGAGAGCGACTCCGGCCGCTCCCTCGTCGTGGACTACCGCAACGACACCTGGGGCGGTATGCGCACCGCCTGGCACTTCCACATCGGCTCCGACGGCCGCGTCAGCCGCTTCGAGACCGGCCAGGCCTGAACCGCGCCACCGCCGGCGCCCGGGCAGTACGCCCACAAGCGCCCCACCGGCCCAGTGCGGGGCGCCGGCCCCGATGACCGGAGCCCGGTGCTCCCGTACGGGTGAAAGCGGGGCCGGTGTCGTTCCGGCCCGCCGGAGGGGCCCGTTGGACCGGGCATGAAGCGCACCCGCATCGCCGCTCTCGCCCTCGCCACCGCCGCGGCGGCCCTGGCTCCCGCCCTCGTCCAGCCGGCGACCGCCGCGGAGGGGACGGCGTACCTCCAGGACCCGGCCGGCGGCGAGAAATCCATGAAGTCGATGTGGACCAAGGACGAGATGCACAAGGTGGAGGCGCAGTTCCGCTTCCATCCGGGAGTCCAGTACCGGACGGTCAACCGCCCCGGCCCCTCCGGCGCTCCCGACTTCGAGCGCCAGGTGCCCGACCCGGCGACCCTCGCCTGGCGGCCCTCGTACGAGTTCCGGTGGTCGGTGTCAGACTCGACGGTGCTGAAGAAGGCGCTGACGACCAAGGACGGCGAGCACCCGATCGTCGTCCACGCCGTACTGCGCGACGCCAAGCGCGCCAAGGCGGGGGAGGTGCGCCAGGAACTGACCGGGAAGCCGGCGACGGGCTCCGCGAAGGTGGCGGGCGGCGAGCGCGTCGCCTGCGACACCGGCGCCTACACGGTGGAGTGGTCGGTCACCCGCACGGGTTACGGGACCCTCACGGGCACGCTGCGCTGGGACTCCAGCTGCGAGCAGTACCGCACGGCCTTCTCCTCGAACCCGGGCCAGGGCTGAGGACCCGGGGCCGGCCGCCCCGCGCACCTTGTGGGTGCGCGGCGGGCGACGGGGCCGCGACCTCGCGACACGTGCCGCGGAGGCCCCTCGTGCCCCTCGTGCCGTACAGGTGGAAGGCGCCGGGGGCGGGACGGGGCAGCAGGGGTCAGAGCTGAGGCCCCCCTTCTGACCGCCGTCCTCAGCTGTTCTTGCCAGCTTCGGCAGCCTGGGCGGCGATGTCCTCCAGGACGGTTTTCGGGTCGCTTCCGGGCTCGACGGCGCGGCCGATGTTGCGCTTGACCGTGTCGCTGACCTTCACCCAGGAGGGGTCGTTGACGGGGTAGAGGCGCGCCGTGCGCAGGGCGACCAGGAAGTTCTGGTCGGTGGTGCCGAGGCCGCCGCCGGTGGGGGTGCGGGCGGCGGAGACGGTGGAGGGGAGCAGGTGGTAGCGGCCGGCGAAGTCGGTGAGGTTCGCGTCCTGGTAGAGGAAGTTGAGGAACTGGCCGATCTCGGTGCGTTTGCCGTTCTGCTTGAAGGCCATCATCCAGTCGGCGACGCCGACGGTGGGCGGGCTGTCGCCGGTGCCGAGGAAGTCGGAGACGGGCATTTCGACGGTGCCGACGTCGATGCCCTTGGCCGCTGCCTCGTGGGCGAGTGAGGGGTAGCCGTTGAGCATGCCGACCTCGCCGCGCAGGAAGGCGGCGAAGGCGTCGGCGCGGTTGAACTGCCCGGGCGGGGTGGGCCCGACCAGGCCCGGAGAGACCAGGTTGTCCTTGACCCACTGCCAGGTCTGGATGTTCTGGTCGGAGGCCAGGCTGTAGTTGCCGCTGCTGTCGGCGTAGCCGCCGCCGTTGCTGATCTCCCAGATCATGGCCTCGGCGTGGGCCTCCTCCGGACCCAGCGGCATGGCGTACGGGAACCGTACGCCCTTGTCCTTCAGTGCTTTGGCCGCGGCCTTGAGCTGGGACCAGGTCTTCGGCGGGTCGGCGACTCCGGCCTTGGTGAACAGGGCCTTGTTGTAGAAGAGGAGTCGGCTGCTCGCCACGAAGGGCAGGCCGTAGAGGCTGTTGCCCACTGATCCGGCCTCGGCGAGCGGTTGCAGGAAGTTCGCCTCCGCGCTGACCGGGAGGAGTTCTTCCGCGGGGTAGAGCTTTCCCTGCGCGGCGAAGTCGGAGTAGGCGCCCATGAGGGCCATGTCCGGGGCCTTGCCGGCCTTGACGCGGCGGGAGACCTCGCGGTCGATATCGGCCCAGGGCAGGAGTTCGACCTCGACCCGGACGTCGGGGTGGGCGGTGGTGAACTCGTCCGTCACCTTGTCCCAGAAGGCCTTGGAGCTGTTCGCCGGGGTGTTGCCGTACTCGGCGGCGACCAGGCGGAGCGTGCCGCTGTCACCGGCGCTGTCGTCGGAACCCCCGCAACCGGACAGGGGTATCAGCAGGCCGAGCACGACCGCGGAGGCGATCGTGCCGAAAATTCTTCGTCGCACGGGTGTATTCCCCTGAATTTCTTTTGGATCTCGTTGCTACTTATGAGTCACTCCGAGCTGAGGTGTCCCTCTGTGGCCCGTTGGTCGGAATTCTCTCCCGAAATCAGGGCGGTTGATTCCTTTGGAGGCCACTTGTGGTCAATGCTCCAACTGGGGCTTTTCCGGCTGGTGTTTTCCGATATGTGATCCACAATTCGGACGCGCGTAGACATGCCGAAACGCCCGTTTCCGGCCACGGAGCGGGCTTGAGGGCAGGGCAGGGTTCCGCTGCGCCGAGGAGGAAGCGGGGAGGAGGGGGAGAGAGGGAAGGGAGGGAGGGAAGGGGCGGGAGGGAAGGGACGGGAGGGAAGGGTCCGGACGGCCGGATCAGTCCGCGAACTCGCCCGCGTACGGGTCGGGCTCGCCCGTTTCCGGGTTGCGGCCCTCCTGCCAGCGGCGCTGGGCCTTGCGCCAGTGCACGAAGCTGAGGTGGCCGCCGTCCCAGAAGGTGATGCTGACGGGGCTCACGTCGAACTCGTCGGAGCACAGCAGGTAGAGGAATTCGGCCATGCCGTACGGGTACACCGCGAAGGAGTCGGCGGTGTGCCGCCCGCACACCAGGACCGGCCAGCGGTCCGGGTCGGCGTCGGAGGTGAGCCAGCACAGGATGTCGGACCCGCCGGTGACGCCCCAGGCGATGATCGACTCCGGGTCCACGTCGAAGGCGGACCGGCCGCCCTCGGCCTCCCAGGCCTGCCGCGCGTTGTCGGTCTCCTCGGCCATCTGCGCCGGGTCCCACTGGAGTCCGGGCTTGGGCAGCGGCAGCAGGATGCTCGCCTCGCCGTTGATGGAGCCCGCGCCGAAGCGTCCCATGAACGCGATGAAGTCGGACGGGAAGCGGGTCCCCCACACGGCCTCGGCGGCCTGCCAGTCGATGTCCTCATCGGCGCCGTGCGTCGCCGGCATGATCTGCTCCAGCGCCTTGATGCGCGCGTTCTCCGTCATGCCGCTCCCCTGACACCCCTGCTCAACCGCCCCAACCTACCTCCGGGGAGGGTCTTCTCCTAGAGCTTGTCCGGCTGGTGGGTGCCAAGCCCCGAGGTGTCCACGCCCGAGGCGTCCACCCCGGCGATGTCCACGCCCACCGTGTCCCCGACCCGCAGCCCCCACCCGGCCAGCGCCCCCGCTTCCGCCTCCAGGACGTGCCGCGCCCGCGGGCGGGGCAGCCCGAGCCGCCCGGGTGCCATCGTGACCAGGGAGAGCACGCGCAGGTTCCGGTCCAGGTGGGCCACGTCGATGGCGAACCGCATCCGGAAGGTGTGCACGCTCGCCGCCGGACTGAGCAGCAGGGCGCCGGTGACACCGCCGCGCCCCAGCAGCCCGCGGGTGCGGGCCCGGTACGAGGCCGCGACCTCCAGGGGCACCGAGAGCGTCCCGATCCGCAGGATGCCCGTCCCGTCCCGCCAACGCCCCATGCCGCCCCCTCCGCCTCCCGCCGGCCGTCGCCTCGAAAGCCTCCGCCAGCCTAGGCCGCGCCGCCCCGGCGGGGAACGGCGGCGCCGCGCTCGCGGCGTCAAGGCGGTGCGCCACGCGGGGGTCCCCCGTCGGTGGTACGGGCGGGGGGTACGCCTCCCCGGCGCCCGCGCAGTGCGCGGCGTCCGGCGCGGCGCGGCCGCGGCAGCGCTCCCGGCACGCCCCGGCCCTGGTGCCGGGTGGTTCCGCGCCCCAAGAGCACGGCAGCGGGACACCTCTTCGGCGCCCGCGGAAGAGCGTCGGCGGTCTACCGGAACGACGCCGATCGACTGCGGAGCGTAATCATTACGCGCCAATGCACGCGACAGGCTTTACGAAGGGTTATGGTGGAACCCCCCCCTCGGGCCGGTCCGTATCCCCCCCACGGACCGGCCCGTTTTTCGTTCTCCGCTCCCCGCCGCCTGGCGCGGAGGGAATCCGCAGGTCAGCCGCGCTGGGCCCAGATGTTCGTGCCCGGGGTCGAGACGGCGAAGGAGTCGATCTCCTTCAGCTCGGCGTCCGAGAGCGGATCGCCGGCCAGCGCCGCCACGTTCTCCTCCAGCTGCCGCACGCTCGACGCGCCGATCAGCGCCGAAGTCATCCGCTCGTCGCGCAGCACCCACGTCAGCGCCAGCTGCGCCAGCGACTGCCCGCGCCGCGCCGCGATCTCGTTCAGCCCGGCCAGCCGGCGGACCACGTCGTCCGAGAGCAGGTCCGGGTTGAGGGACTTGCCCTGCGTGGCCCGGGAGCCCTCCGGGATCCCCTTGAGGTACTTGCCGGTCAGCAGCCCCTGCGCGAGCGGCGCGAAGGAGATGCAGCCCATGCCGGCTTCCTCCAGGACGTCCAGCAGGCCGTCCTCCTCCGTCCAGCGGTTGATCATGGAGTACGAGGGCTGGTGGATCAGCGGCCGCACCCCCATCTCCCGCAGGATGCGGGCCGCCTCGGCCGTCTGCTCCGCGGTGTACGAGGAGACGCCGACGTAGAGCGCCTTGCCCTGCTGGACCGCGGACGCGAGGGCGCCCATGGTCTCCTCCAGCGGGGTCTGCGGGTCGAAGCGGTGCGAGTAGAAGATGTCGACGTAGTCGACGCCCATCCGCTTCAGCGAGGCGTCGAGGGAGCCGAGCAGGTACTTCCGGCTGCCCCACTCGCCGTACGGCCCGGGGTGCATCAGGTACCCGGCCTTGGTGGAGAGGATCAGCTCGTCGCGGTAGGGCGCGAAGTCCTGCGCGAAGACCTTGCCGAAGTTCAGCTCGGCCGAGCCGGGGGGCGGGCCGTAGTTGTTCGCCAGGTCGAAGTGGGTCACACCCAGGTCGAAGGCCCTGCGCAGGATCGCCCGCTGGGACTCCAGGGACGCGTCGTCGCCGAAGTTGTGCCAGAGGCCGAGGGAGATGGCGGGGAGCTTGAGGCCGCTGTGGCCGGTGCGCCGGTAGGGCATGGCGTCGTAGCGGGACGGCTCTGCCCGATAGGGATTGGTATCAGTCACGTTGTCCTCCCTATCACGGAGCTGTGACAGACCGAGTTGGGTACCCCATCCCGGCGCGCAGTAATGTGGCGCACTCGGGGGTCCGCAATTCGCACGGGGGCATTGCACGGAGGGGCTGGAAGATCGTGAAGCTGCGCGACCTGGTGTACAGGCTCTACGCACGCCGGGTGGAAGGCCGCCTCGACCATGACGCGGCGCCCAAGCACATCGGCGTCATCCTGGACGGGAACAGGCGCTGGGCGAAGGCGTCCGGAGGTACGACGGAGCAGGGCCACCAGGCCGGAGCCGACAAGATCTCCGAGATGCTGGGCTGGTGCACCGAGACGGACGTCGAGGTCGTCACCCTGTGGATGCTCTCCACGGACAACCTGGACCGGCCGGAGGTCGAGCTCCGCCCGCTGCTCAACATCATCGAGAACACCGTGCGCGGCCTCGCCGCCGACGGCCGCTGGCGCGTCCACCACGTGGGCAACCTCGACATCCTGCCCGCGGGGACCCAGACCGTGCTCAAGGAGGCCGAGCAGGCCACGCACGACGTCGAGGGGATACTGGTCAACGTCGCCGTCGGCTACGGCGGCCGCCAGGAGATCGCCGACGCGGTCCGCTCGCTGCTGCTGGAGCACGCGCGCAAGGGCACCTCCTTCGAGGAGCTCGCCGAGATCCTGGACATCGACCACATCGCCGAGCACCTCTACACGCGCGGCCAGCCGGATCCGGACCTCGTGATCCGCACCAGCGGCGAGCAGCGGCTGTCCGGATTCATGCTGTGGCAGAGCGCCCATTCCGAGTACTACTTCTGCGAGGTCTTCTGGCCGGCCTTCCGCAAGGTCGACTTCTTGCGGGCCCTGCGCGATTACGCCGCCCGGCACCGGCGGTACGGGACCTGATTCCCGGTTATTTCCCGCCCCCGCGGTCACCGGCGCCCCTTCGGCTCGCATCCTTCACCGGGGATTCACCGAGCGTCCGTCATATGCCATGGCATGGCCTGGCCTGAACTGGGAATACCCCTTTCAGGTCGATGCCCGATCCACGGGTGTCGTGTCTCAGCGGACGGCATGGGCCGTCCGTCCGGGAGGCCCTTTGCACCAGGACGCGCGTGCGGTTCGCACGGACGGAGTGGAGGGCCGGAAGTCGGCCCTGGCATGGGTGCCGATGACCGGTCCGGTCTTCATGGCCCGACCTCTTCCGAGGGGGTACGTCCTTCCGTGGTGACCAGCACTAAGAGCCGCCTGCCCGACAGGCGGACCTACGTCCTCGACACCAGCGTCCTGCTGGCAGACCCCAACGCGATCACCCGCTTCGACGAGCACGAGGTCGTGCTCCCGATCGTGGTGATCACCGAGCTGGAGGCAAAGAGGCACCATCCCGAACTCGGCTACTTCGCGCGCCAGGCCCTGCGCCTGCTCGACGACTTCCGGGTCCGGAACGGACGTCTCGACGCCCCCATCCCGCTGGGCGATCTGGGCGGCACCCTGCGCGTCGAGCTCAACCACTCGGACCCGAGCGTCCTGCCGGCCGGCTTCCGCCTGGGGGACAACGACTCTCGGATCCTCGCCGTCGCCCGCAACCTCCAGGCCGAGGGCTTCGACGTCACGGTGGTCTCGAAGGATCTACCGCTGCGCATCAAGGCCTCCTCCGTGGGGCTGATCGCCGAGGAGTACCGCGCGGAGCTCGCCATCACCGATGCCGGCTGGACCGGCATGAGTGAGCTCGCCCTCTCGGGGGAGCAGGTGGACCTGCTCTTCTCGGAGGAACGGCTCTACGTGCCCGAGGCCGCCGAACTGCCCGTGCACACCGGGCTGGTCCTGCAGTCGGAGCGCGGCAAGGCGCTCGGGCGGGTCACGGCGGACGGCAACGTGAAGCTCGTACGGGGCGACCGCGAGGCCTTCGGGCTGCACGGCCGCAGCGCCGAGCAGCGGATCGCGCTGGACCTCCTGCTCGACCCGGAGATCGGCATCCTCTCCATGGGCGGGCGGGCCGGCACGGGCAAGTCGGCGCTGGCGCTGTGCGCGGGCCTCGAAGCGGTCCTGGAGCGCAGGCAGCACCGGAAGGTGATGGTCTTCCGGCCGCTGTACGCGGTGGGCGGCCAGGATCTGGGCTACCTGCCGGGGGACGCGTCCGAGAAGATGAGCCCCTGGGCCCAGGCCGTCTTCGACACCCTCTCGGCCGTCGCCGGTCGCGAGGTCATCGAAGAGGTGCTGAACCGCGGGATGCTGGAGGTCCTGCCGCTCACGCACATCCGCGGCCGCTCGCTGCACGACGCCTTCGTCATCGTGGACGAGGCGCAGTCGCTGGAGCGCAACGTGCTGTTGACCGTTCTGTCCCGAATCGGGGCCAATTCGCGGGTGGTTCTGACCCACGACGTGGCCCAGCGGGACAATCTGCGGGTCGGCCGGTACGACGGAGTCGTCGCCGTGGTCGAGAAGCTGAAGGGGCATCCGCTGTTCGCGCACGTCACCCTCACCCGGTCCGAGCGCTCCCCGATCGCGGCCCTGGTCACCGAGATGCTCGAAAGCCTCTGACCTGGCCAAAACGCGCATAGCGGGAAGGTGAGTTGGCGCCGCCCGGCAAAGGCCCAGGAGCCTAGCCGGGCGGCGCTGTGCCGCACAGCCCTTTGGCGAAAACAGCTGCCGTGAGCCAGGTGTGACCTTTCCCACGCAACGGAGAATTGCCCTGCGGCGTCGAGGTCCGGCAGAGTCTGTTTTCCGTCAGGCCCCGCATACGGCACACCTGTATCTCCCGTGAGGTACGCGCAGCACCACAACTCCACAGTCGTTCGCCGTATGCCGCCCGGAGCATCACGCGGCAACCTCCGCAAGGGAGTTGCCCACGGGCCCGTGCCTCCAGTGACCGTAGAACCACGGAGGCCAGTGTCGAAGGGGCACTCTTGCGCCCGCGCGGTCACTGCGGACGCTGCTGGAAGGACATCGTGTGAGCCGGATCTCGGTCCGGGGGTTCGCAGTGGCTTCGGCCACCGCGGTCACCACCGTCGGCGCAGTCGTAGGTGTTGCGACCGGCGACCCCTCCTCGAACGATCTCGAAACGACCGCCTCCGGCGCGACGCTCCTCGCCGACATCCCGGTCGGCGACCAGGCCCAGGTCCAGAGCGGATCCCTGACGCAGCAGGCCGACGCGATCGTCCACGCCGCCGACACCGACGCGAAGCGCTCGGCCGAAGAGGCCGCCCGCGTCCAGGCCGCCGAGGACGCCAAGGCCAAGAAGGCCGAGGCGGAGAAGGCCAAGGCGGAAGCCGAGGCCAAGGCGAAGCGCGAGCGCGAGGAGAAGGAGCAGGTCGCCAGCCGCTCCGCCGCCCGCGACGCCGGCGACTTCGCGCTCAAGAGCTCGTACACCGTCGCTGAGGTCAAGGCCATCGCCCAGCAGATGGTCCCCGCCGACCAGTTCGCTTGCTTCTCGAAGATCATCAACCAGGAATCCACCTGGAACTACCTGGCCGTGAACAAGTCCTCGGGCGCCTACGGCCTCGTCCAGGCACTCCCCGGTTCCAAGATGGCCTCGGCCGGCGCGGACTGGCGCACCAACCCCGCCACGCAGATCAAGTGGGGCCTGAACTACATGAACGAGCGCTACAAGAGCCCGTGCGGCGCCTGGAGCTTCCACCAGGCCAACAACTGGTACTAGGAACGTCCGGCGCCCGCCGCCGTCCGTCCCCGCGGAGCCCCGCACCGTCCTACGGTGCGGGGCTCCGCGCGTGTACGGTCATTCGAGGTGCGACCGAACGGCGTTCACCGAAGGAGTGGGCGGGGAAAGGGACGACATGGCGAAGAGGGCAGGCTGGCTCGGCCGGCTGGGGAGAAGGCTGAACCGGATGGAGGCGCGGCTCGACGAGCGGCGCGCCGAAGTCGAGGCCGAGGCCCGAGGAGACCTCCCGCGCCCCGCCGCGGTCGAACGGGCGCCCGCGGACCCCGGATCCGCGGCGGTCGCAGTCCCGGCCCCGCGCAGGGCGCCGGAGCGTCCCGAGCCGGTGACCGTGGTCCCGTGGGGCATGCGGGTGGCCGCCGAGGTCAGCTGGCGGCTCCTGCTGCTCGCCGGCATGCTCTGGGTGCTGATGAAGGTGATCAGCGAAGTCCGCCTGGTCGTCCTCGCGTTCGCCGCGGCCATGCTGGTCACCGCACTGCTCCAGCCCTTCGTGGTCCGGCTGCGCAGACTGGGCCTGCCGCGGGGGCTCGCCACCGCCGTCACCGCGATCCTCGGCTTCGTGGTCATCGGGCTCGTCGGCTGGTTCGTGGTCTGGCAGGTCATGGAGAACCTCGACGACCTCTCCGACCGGGTCCGCGACGGCATCAACGAACTCAAGCTCTGGGCACTGGACAGTCCGTTCCATGTGACCGAGAAGCAGATCAACGACATCGCGAAGAACCTCAGCGAGACCATCGGCACCAACACCGAGCAGATCACCTCCGCCGGCCTCCAGGGCGTCACCGTCCTGGTCGAGGTGCTCACGGGCATCCTGCTCGCGATGTTCTCCACGCTCTTCCTGCTCCACGACGGCAAGCGCATCTGGACCTGGGTGCTGGGCCTCGTGCCGGCGGCGGCCCGCCCGGGCGTCGCGGGAGCCGGTCCGCGCGCCTGGCGCACACTGACCGCGTACGTCCGGGGCACCGTCCTCGTCGCCCTCATCGACGCCATCTTCATCGGCCTCGGCATCTACTTCCTCAACGTGCCCATGGCCGTGCCGCTCGCCGTCTTCATCTTCCTGTTCGCCTTCATCCCGCTGGTCGGGGCGGTCGTCTCGGGCGCCCTCGCGGTGGTCGTGGCGCTGGTGACCCAGGGCGTGTTCAGCGCCCTGATGGTGCTGCTGGTGGTCCTCGCCGTGCAGCAGATCGAGGGCCACGTGCTCCAGCCGTTCATCCTGGGCCGGGCGGTACGGGTGCACCCGCTCGCGGTGGTGCTCTCGGTGGCCGCCGGCGGGATGATCGCGGGCATCGGGGGTGCGGTGGTCGCCGTCCCGCTGGTCGCCGTCACCAATACGGCGGTGGCCTACCTCAGGGCGTACTCCCGCGAGCAGCTGCACACGGGTCCCACGCCGGTCGGCCCCGGTCCGCACGGCGCGACGGCCGTGGGCCGGGCGCCCGCCGACGACACGGGGAGCGGGACCGAGCGGTGATAGGCGAGCCCGAGCTCGACGGCGACTGGGAGGCCGGCCCCCCAACCGCGCGGACGGAGCCGGGCACTCCGGGCGCCACCGGCGAGCCGGGCGGCCCCGGGGACCCGGGCGGCCCCGTACGGGGGCGGGCCCGGCCGTGGGGGTGGGCGCTGGGCGGAGCCCTGCTGGCGTCCGCGGTCTGGGCGGGGGCGCTGACGGTGGCGGTGCAGGATCGATTCGCCGACCGGCCCCGTATCGCGTACCGGCACGCCGAGAACCTCTGCGACGAAGTGTCCCTCGACGCGGTGGCGGCCGCGGCGGTGCCCCTCGTCGGGGACCAGTCGCGCGGCGCGGCGCGGCCCGCTAAGGACTGGTCGTACTGCGTGTACGGCGCGGACTCCGAGCCGGGCCGGATGGCGATGGTGGCCGAGGTGCTGGTCGAGCTGCACAAGGAGGCGGACCCCGGCGCCGAGTTCGGCCTGGGCCCGGGGGCCACGGCCGAGCTGTGGCAGGCGGAGAGCGCCGTCGTGGAAGAGGTCCCCGGCATCGGCCGGCGGGCCCTGATGAACAGGACGCCCGGCTCGCTCCGGCTCCAGGTGCTCGACGGCGGCGCGGTCTTCACGCTCGGCGTCGAGTGGTTCGGGGACGACGACGCGCCGGAGGTCGACGAGGACGCCCTCAAGACGGCGATGATCGAGGACATGCGGGCCCTCACGGCCGCTCTGCGCAAGTGAACGCGCGGGCCCCCGCGGCCGGAGGCCGGCAGCGGGGGCCCGCGCGCGTACGGTGCGGAGGGACTACTCGGCGGCGAGCGCCGCTTCCGCGTCCAGGGTGACCGCGACGGCCTGGATCACCGAAGCGATCTTGAAGGCCTCCTGCACGGTCTCGCGGCCGACACCGGCCTTGCGCAGAACCTGCTCGTGCGAGTCCAGGCACTGGCCGCAGCCGTTGACGGCGGAGACCGCGAGCGACCACAGCTCGAAGTCGACCTTGTCCACACCCGGGTTGCCGATGACGTTCATCCGCAGCCCCGCCCGCAGCGTCCCGTACTCCGGGTCGGAGAGCAGGTGCCGGGTGCGGTAGAAGACGTTGTTCATCGCCATGATGGCGGCGGCGGACTTGGCGGCCGTGTACGCCTCGGGCGACAGGTTCGCCTTGGCCTCCGGCTCCAGCTCACGCAGGACGCGCGGGGAGCGGGCGGCGATCGCGCACGACAGGACGGTGCCCCACAGCTGCTGCTGCGGGAGGTCGCTGTTGCCGATGACCGAACCGAGGTTCAGCTTCAGGTCCTTGGCGAAGTCCGGTATGGCGGCCTTGAGGGAGTCGAGGGACATCCGTCACTCACCGGCCAGCAGGGCGCCGGCGTCCAGGGTGCCCTCGCCCTTGTTCCAGTTGCACGGGCACAGCTCGTCGGTCTGCAGGGCGTCGAGGACCCGCAGGACCTCCTTGGGGTTGCGGCCCACGGAACCGGCGGTCACCATCGTGAACTGGATCTCGTTGTTCTGGTCGACGATGAAGACGGCGCGCTGGGCGAAGCCGTCCTCGCCCTCGACGCCGCAGGCCCGCATGAGCTCGTGCTTGGAGTCGGCCAGCATCGGGAAGGGCAGGTCACGCAGGTCGGCGTGGTCCTTGCGCCAGGCGTGGTGGACGAACTCCGAGTCGCCGGAGACGCCGAGGATCTGGGCGTCGCGGTCCTGGAACTCCTCGTTCAGCTTGCCGAACGCGGCGATCTCGGTCGGGCAGACGAAGGTGAAGTCCTTCGGCCAGAAGAACACCACGCGCCACTTGCCCTCATAGGTCTTGTGGTCGATCTGGCCGAACTCGCTCCCGGCTTCGAGCGAGACGCAAGCGGTCAGATCGTAGCTGGGGAACTTGTCACCGACAGTGAGCACGCGCACTCCTTGCGATCTGGAAAGCGACCTTTTTGAGGACTTTCCAAGGGGTTGGACTGATCTCACATGCTGACACAGCTGCATTGATTAAAGAAATAGCTACTCTTGTGACGGGTGATCGGAGGTACCTATCAGTGGCCGTAGGTAATAGGGGTGCGAAGCAGCCCACGCTGGCGCAGCTGCGCGCCTTCGCGGCGGTGGCGGAGCACCTGCACTTCCGCGACGCCGCCGCGGCCATCGGCATGAGCCAGCCCGCGCTGTCCGGGGCCGTCTCCGCCCTGGAGGAGACCCTCGGCGTGCGGCTGCTGGAACGCACCACGCGCAAGGTGCTGCTCTCCCCATCGGGCGAGCGGATCGCGGGCCGGGCGCGGGCCGTGCTCGACGCCGTGGGCGGGCTCCTGGAGGAGGCCGAATCGGTACGGGCCCCCTTCACCGGGATCCTGCGGCTGGGGGTGATCCCCACGGTGGCGCCGTACCTGCTGCCGACCGTCCTCGGGCTGTTCCACCGGAGCTACCCCCGGATGGACCTCCAGGTGCACGAGGAGCAGACCGCCTCCCTGCTGGAGGGGCTGGCCGGAGGGCGCTTGGACCTGCTGCTGCTCGCGGTGCCGCTCGGCGTGCCCGGCGTCACCGAACTGCCCCTCTTCGACGAGGACTTCGTCCTGCTCGCACCGCGCGAGCACCCGCTGGCAGGGCGCCGGGACATCTCCCGCGAGGAACTGCGCGGCCTCCAGCTGCTGCTGCTGGACGAGGGGCACTGCCTGCGGGACCAGGCCCTCGACATCTGCCGCGACGCGGGGCGCACGGCGGGCGCGGACGTCACCACCACCGCCGCCGGCCTGTCCACGCTCGTACAGCTGGTCGCCGGGGGGCTCGGGCTCACGCTGTTGCCGCGTACCGCGCTGCGGCTGGAGACCGCCCGCAACGAGTACCTGTCCACCGGGTACTTCGCCGAGCCGGCCCCCTCTCGGCGGATCGCGCTGGCCATGCGTACCGGCACCGCCCGGCAGGAGGAGTTCCGGGCGATCGCCGCCGCCCTGCGCGAGGCCGTACGCCCGCTCCCGGTGTGGCCCACCGACTGAGAAGGGGCGGCCCCGCTCCGGTCCGGACGCCTCGTCCGGGC